>JBEKZR010000336.1:0-7674 GCA_049509715.1 Occallatibacter sp.
AAAGTCGAAGACCGGCCAGTAACCGCCCGTGACGTTAAGGATTCCGCCCACGCCCCAGATCATGTGGGCCAGGGGGCAGTAGACGACCAGCGACCAGAGCGACAGAAAGACGGCCATGGAGCTGAACTTGACGCGCTCGGCAAAGGCGCCGGTAATCAGCGCCGGAGTGATGATGGCGAACATGAGCTGGTAAATCATGAAGGTCTGCTCGGGGATGGTTCCGCCGTAGTTGGGGTTGGGCGCGAGTGAGACGCCGCGCAGAAAGGCGTGCTCAAAGCCGCCGATGATGCCGTTGCCGGCCCCGAAGGCCAGCGAGTAGCCGACCAGCGCCCAGAGGACGGTGATCAGGCCCATCATGGCAAAACTCTGCATCATGGTGCCCAGGATGTTCTTGCGGCGGACAAGCCCGCCATAGAAGAGAGTCAGGCCGGGCGCGGTCATCAGCAGGACCAGGGCCGCGGAGATCAGCACCCAGGCGTTGTCTCCGGAGGTCTGGGCGTCGCGGACGGCTTGTTGGAGGGCGGCGATCTGGGCCTGGGTGGCTGGAGGCGAGGGGCCCAGGGCGGGGGCCACGGCAAACGCCATGGCTGGGAGACCCAGACAGGCAAGCAGGAAGATCAATTTGGTTGCGCGACGACACATAAGATTCCACTCCAAGATGAAATTCGATGGATGAACAGCGATGCACCGAGGCGGAGACCGGCCGCCAACCCGGATGATTCGAGCAAAGAAACGCCGGTCGCGCAAGTCAGGTTAACCGCAAGCCGCAACCGTACTGCAGGCATCGACACGGGCAACCCGTCGACAGAGAGGAACTTGCCGAGCAAGAGGTTTGTTGGGTTGAATTTTACATAATCCTTATGGAAATCGCAAAATCTCCATGCCATCTTCATTACTCCTGGGGTATACGGCGGGCCGGCGGTTTGAGGATTCAAGCTGGGTGGCGATCTGCACCGGAGTGAAGCGGCGGTATAGTAGAGGCATGGCGGCCACGGCGGAGCGGGACCGGTATCTATTTGGAACGCTGGAGAGCAGCGGGAAGAACCGCGCCAAGCTCCGGGAAGTGAGCTACGGCTTCGAACAGCCGGAGGGCGTGCTTCTGACTTCGCTGGATTTTGCGGTGAACTGGATCCGGAAGAGCTCCCTATGGCCCATGACCTTTGGCCTGGCCTGCTGCGCCATTGAAATGATGTCGATGGGCGCGGCGCGCTTCGATATCGCGCGGTTTGGCTCCGAGGTCTTCCGGCCCTCGCCGCGGCAGAGTGACCTGATGGTGGTTGCCGGGCGGGTTTCATGGAAGATGGCGCCGGTGATTCGCAGGCTGTATGACCAGATGCCGGAGCCGAAATGGGTGATCTCGATGGGCGCCTGCGCGACCTCAGGCGGGGTTTTCAACAACTATGCGCTGGTACAGGGAGTGAATCAGGTGATTCCAGTGGACGTGTATGTTCCGGGGTGTCCACCACGTCCCGAGCAACTCTTGTATGCAATAACGCTTCTACAAGAGAAGATACAACGTGAGCCTCGGAGCCTGTTGAAGACGCTGAACGCCGGATAATCGGCAATGTGAAAAGCCAGTACTCGGGCGCAAGTTACCGAAGTAACCAATTTTCGCCTGTGACGTTGAACGAGATGAGGAAGGGCAACTCGTTGAAAAAAATGTACTCTGCGGAATCGTCCCATGGTAAGTTTAGTATTGCTGTAGGGACATTTTGCGGTCCGATCATTGTGCGGATCCTCGTCAGCCCGAGCGTCAGCCCGAGCCGGAATCTGTACTCGAAACAGCCCCAACTATCTGTTCAGTCAGTTTAATTGCGGAGGAAAAACGCATGTACGTCCGTGTTTCAAAGTCTGTAAGCCGGGTTCTCGCGCTGGCTTTTGTGGCGTTGATACCCGTTGCCCTGGCTGCCCAGGGAACAACCACGTCTGCCGGGAAGCCCGCTGCGGACGATTCCCTATCGAAGTGGGACATCTTTGGGGGTTACAGTTACATCGCGCCCCATGGAACGATAGAGTCTCCGATGCAAGGCACAAATCTTCCAGTCGCCTACACGGCAATCACCAGTGGCGGCATCGGGAGTGTAGCCCGCTACTTCAACAAGTATGCAGGCGCCGAGGTCGTGGGCGATGCACATCTTGAGAACGAGTCGCAGCCCGGTGGAGTTTGGTCGACCTCAAAGGATGATATGAGTGGCGTGTCGGCCGGCTTGATTTTCCGGTTTCCGACCACCAACATCACGCCCTTCGTTCACGGCTTGGTGGGCGGTGAGCGCGTAGGCGGCCCTCACTGGCAGCCTGACAGATGGGGACCGGTGTTGACCGCGGGCGGAGGCATGGACTACATCACTCCGTTTCTCCACCGTCACTTGGCGATTCGGGTGTTCCAGGCGGATTACCAGTACACCCACGAAGATTTCGGCCCGGTAAACTTCACAGGTGGCCGCGCCAACATCAACGCAGCGCGCTTGAGCGCCGGCCTCGTGTACCACATTGGCTCCATCGCGCCCCCTCTGCCGGTGACGCTGGCGTGCTCGGCCAGCCCGACTACGATCTTCCCCGGCGACCCGGTCACGTTGACCGCGATGGCAGGCAACCTGGATCCGAAGCTGAATGCGGTTTATTCCTGGACGGGAGTGCCGGGCTTGAAAGGCAATGGAACGACAGCTTCGTTGGACTCGGCAGCCACAGGTTCGCTGGCGGCCGGCTCCTAGCGAAGTGTGGAGTGAAGGAAGGCAAGCCCGGCAAGGAAGGCCTCCAGCCGTGGGAATCTGCCGACGCATCGGCCAGCTTCACGGTGAAGGCCTTTGAGCCGCCGACGATCAGTTGCGCGGCCAGCCCCACCAGCCTCAATCCAGGCGACAAGAGCGTAGTCACCGCTGCGGGCCTGAGCCCGCAGAACCGCCCGCTGACTTACAGCTACTCGGCTGCGTCCGGGACCATCAGCGGAACCGGCGCCTCGGTGGTGTTCGATTCGACGGGTGCGCCGACCGGCTCCGTAGCCATCGTCTGCAACGTATCGGACGACAAGGGCCAGACGGCAACCGCGAACACCAGCGTGACGATTGCGCCTCCTCCGCCTCCTCCGGCCCCTCCCGCGGAGCAAGTGCGGCTCGAGGCTCGCCTGGCGTTGCACAGCGTCTTTTTCCCGACCGCTCAGCCCCGGGCCGAAAATCCCAATGGCGGCCTGGTGGCCAGCCAGCTGGCAACCCTGACCACCCTGGCGACGGACTTCAAGAGCTACCTCACATTCAAACCGGATGCTCACCTGACCCTCAGCGGACATTGCGATGTGCGCGGATCAGTGGAGTACAACCAGGCGCTTTCCGAACGCCGTGTTGCACGCACCAAGCAGTTCCTGGTTGAAGAGGGTGTACCCGAAGCCAAGATTGAAACGCGCGGCCTTGGCAAGGACCAAGAACTCACCGCGGACCAGGTGAAAGAGCTGGTGGAACAGAATCCCGACCTGAGCGATGCGGAGCGGGCGAAAGTTCTCCATGACCTGAACGTCATTGTCCTGGCTCAAAACCGCCGTGTAGACGTCACCCTGAGCACCACGGGCCAAGAATCGGTGCGCCTGTACCCGTTCAACGCCGCCGATTCGCTGACGCTTATTCAGGAGAAGTCGACCACGCCCAGAAAGAAGGCCGCCGGTCGATGAGACCAGGGTGAAGCCGCGCAGACGCGCAAGCACCTGGCGGCCAAGGAGTAAGTCAAGAAGGTGAAATATGGTGGGGAGGGGGCGCATAAGGCTCCCTCCATAGGAAGAAATGTCCCTGGTAGTTCAGCATGATTGGAGGAGAATCACATGGATTTGAGAAATCTGAAGTCTGTTTGTCTGGTTCTGGCTGCGGCGAGTTTTGCCCTCTTACCGATGGGGTGCAAAAAGGCTCCGCCCATAACGCTGACGGCCCAGGCCAATCCGCCCGCGGTCTTCCCCGGTGAGCCGGTCACAGTGACCGCGAGCGCCGGATCGGTGGATACCAACAAGAAGAACAATGTGATTTACAGCTGGTCGGGAAGCGGCGTGACGGGCAACGGAACGACGGCCACGGTAGCCACTGCAACGCTTGCGCCGGGCAGCTATGCGGTGAGGGCGGAAGTGAAGGAAGGCAAGCCGGGCAAGGAAGGCCTGAAGCCGGGTCAGTCGGCAGAAGCCTCGGCGAGCTATACAGTGAAGCCGTTTGAGCCGCCGACGATCAGTTGCTCGGCCAACCCCGGCACGCTCAAGCCGGGCGAGACCAGCACCGTGACGGCCGTGGGCATGAGCCCGCAGAACCGCCCGCTGACCTATAGCTACTCGGCCTCGGCCGGCGCGGTGACGGGCAACGGAACGACGGCGACCTTCAATTCGACGGGCGCGCCAACGGGCACGGTGGGGATCACCTGCAACGTGGCCGACGACAAGGAACATACGGCAACAGCCAGCACCAGCGTGAACATTCTGGCGCCATATGTGCCTCCGGTTCCGCATACGCAGGCGCTATCTTCGATCAGCTTCGCGACCGACAAGAAGCGTCCGACGCGGGTGGACAACGAAGCCAAGGCGATTCTGGACGAAATAGCCCTCGAGGCGCAGAAACAGCCGGATGCGAAGCTGGTGGTGGTGGGCGAAGCGGATGCCAAGGAGAAGGAGAAGACCGCGAAGGAGCAAAAGGCCGCGCTGAAGCACAAGCACCTCAAGGTTGAGGACTTGGCCGCCGAGCGCGCCGTCAACGTCAAGGAGTACCTGGTGACGGAGAAGGGCATTGACGCATCCCGCATCAGTGTCGCGACCGGCACGGCGGACGACCAGAAGGTGGAAAACTATCTGGTGCCCGCGGGTGCGACCTTTACAGCCGATGTGCAAGGAACTACCCCGGTGGATGAGACCGTGGTGAAGCCGGAGGTGCGCAAGCCGCTGCCAGCCAAGGCCGCGCATAAGAAGGCCGCGGCGAAACCAGCGGCAGCCAAGTAGTCCCATCGGCCTGCACGGGCAATGAACCGGTTCGTCAAGCCTACCCGCGATCATGGAAGGCTTGACGAACGCAGGGCTGAGCGATTCCTCCTGCAATTTTTTGAGGCTGACCGGCAAGCCGGCCGGCCTCTTTAGTTTTGTGCGCCTTCTTTTGAGCGCCCTCTTTTATCTACACTTCTCTTTGAAACCCGGGAGTTCATTTCTTCAATGAGCCGCTTGCAAATTTGTCTTGATTTTCCATATTGGCGCGGCGGTCTCGCACCGGGCGTTCTGGCTTTATTGTTTGCGATTGCCGGGCAGAGTTTGCCGGCGCAGTCGCTTTGGAGCGCGGTTGGTCCGGCTGGTGGCGATGCGCGCGCCTTTGCCGCGGTTCCCGGCCAGCCCCATCATCTATATCTCGGCAGCACCAACAGTTGGATCTTCGAGTCCGTCGATGAAGGGGCTTCGTGGCATCGGCTTGCGAAGCTGGATCCCTCGGAAGACCTGGTTGTGGACAGCATCCTTGTGGATTCGGCAAATCCCGCGGTTGTCTATGCGAGCGGATGGAAGGCTGACCAGCGCGATGGCGGGATGTGGGTGAGTCGCGACGGGGGCAGACAATGGGACGCGATGGAAGGTCTGCGCGGCCAGTCGGTTTTTTCCCTGGCGCAAGCACCGTCCGATGCGAAGATCTTGTACGCCGGGACATGGGAAGGGGTGTATCGCAGCACGGATGCGGGCGCGACCTGGAAATCCATCAGTCCGCAGGGCAGCGAGGAGATTCACGAGGTGGAATCGCTGGCGGTGGACCCCGCGGACCCGAATATCGTCTACGCGGGCACGTGGCACCTGCCCTGGAAGACATACGACGGCGGCAATAGCTGGAATAGCATCAAAGACGGGCTGATCGACGATTCCGACGTATTTTCGATCATCATCGACCCGGAGAGCCCGCAGACGGTCTTCCTGAGCGCATGCAGCGGGATCTACAAGAGCGAGAACGCGGGCGAACTGTTCCACAAGATACAGGGGATTCCCAAGACGGCGCAGCGCACGCGGGTTCTGATGCAGGACCCGGCGCATCGGGAGGTGGTGTATGCCGGAACTACCGAGGGACTGTATAAGACGACGGACGGCGGGAAGACCTTCCGGCGCATGACCGGGCCGGACGTGATCGTGAACGGCGTGTATGTGGACCCGCAGGATTCGAATCGCGTGCTGCTGGCGACGGATCGAGGCGGGGTGCTTGCAAGCAAAGACGGAGGGACGAGTTTTGATCCTTCGAATGAGGGTTTCTCGGGACGCAAGGTGGAGGCGTTGCTGGCGCCACCTGCGGTGGGGCCAACTGCGCCTGCGGCGCGAATCTTTGCCGGGGTGGTGAATGACAAGTCCTATGGCGGGGTTTTTGTTTCCAGCGATGGCGGCGCGCATTGGGAACAGATCTCCGAGGGGCTGGAGGGGCGCGATGTCTTTGCTCTGGCGCAGGCGCAGGACGGAACCGTGCTGGCCGGGACCAGTCACGGCATTTTTGCTCTGGAGGCGGGCACAGCGGATGCTCCGGGCGCACGTTGGAGTCCGCGCAACACGATTCAGAACACGCTGGTGAAAACGGCCACGGAAACCCATTATGGAAAGCGCGTCAACGTGGAAAAGCGGGTGAAGGCCACAGTCTACGAACTGGATAGCCGCGTGAATGCCTTGGATCTATCGGGAGATGTCTGGGTGGCCTCGACCGGCATCGGCCTGCTGACCAGCAGCGACCAGGGCGCAAGCTGGCAGGGCGGCCCGGTGATGGGCTCGGGCGAATACTTGTCGGTGACCGCGCATGGAGCAACGATGGCCGCGGCCCGGGCGGATGGAGTGGTTCTCTCCACCGATGCCGGCTCGACCTGGACGCCGATGGGCATTCCAACGATGCTCACGCGCATCCATCGCGTGGCTTTTTCAGCGGATGGGACGTTGTGGCTGGGGGCGCGCGAAGGCGTCTACTTTACTCGCGACCTGGGCAAGACGTGGCTGTGGATCGAGCGGCTGCCGTTCCGCGATGTGGACGATCTAACCTATGAGGCAGCGCTGGGCAAGGTGCTGGCGAGTTCGCGGACCAACGACCAGGTGTACGCAATCGACCCCAAGACGCTGGACTGGACGTGGTGGCAGACCGGTTACCGCATCGGCCTGATCCGCGCGGCGGGAAAGCGGCTGGTGGCGGCTTCTCTCTATGATGGAGTGCTGGTTGAGCCGCAGGCTGCGGAAGTGGAAACCGGGCAGCGGTGAACGACTGAAGGGAATAGAAAACAGTTTTCGCGGGGATAAGATCTATTTCTGTATCATGAGTCTATGCGCGCTGAAACAGCGGATTTCCGCGGACAGAGTGGAAGCCACGCCTTTCGAAGCCACGACCCTCGCCTGGAGCCGATTGCAGCCAAGGTGCTGGCCCAAGAGCGGCTCGGCTTCAGCGATGGCCTCGCGCTCTATGGTTCACAGGACGTGCTGGCGGTGGGCTGGCTGGCCAACCATGTGCGTGAGCGGATGCACGGCGACGTGACTTACTTCAACGTGAATCGCCACATCAACCCCACCAACGTGTGCGTGGCGGCCTGCAAGCTGTGCGCCTTCGGGCGCAAGAAGGGCGACCCGGCGGGTTACACGATGGCGCTGGAAGAGGCGTGGGAGACGGCGGCCTCGGGCTATTCGGAGGCGGTGACCGAGTTTCACATCGTGGGCGGGCTGCACCCGGACCT
>JBEKZR010000337.1:0-4154 GCA_049509715.1 Occallatibacter sp.
CATTGACACAGATGGTCCAAAGAGAGTGTCGCGCGGAAGCCGGGCACTTGGGGTTAGCCCGGTAAGGAGGCAGAATATGCGTAAAGCGCGTGGATTCATTGAGAGCCTTTTGGCAATGCACCGGCCCATCGTGTGGGCGATGCAGATTGGAATGTTCGCATTCTCAGCAGTGACGGCATTTCTACTGCGGTTTGACTTCAGCATACCGCCGGCGTATCTTCGCCACTTGGCTTATGCACTTCCGATCTGGATTCTGGTCAAAATTGCCGTGTTCCACGCGGCCAAGCTTGATCGGGGTCTGTGGCGCTACTTGGCTGTAGCCGATCTTTTTCGCATTGCCTTGGCCAATCTCACTGCCTCTGTCATAAGTTACATTCTTATCCTCTTCGTCGCGCCGTCAGGCTTCCCGCGATCAATATACGTACTCGATCTGATGGTCTGTTTCCTGGCCACGAGCGGGCTTCGACTGGTCTTGCGCATGACGGTGGAAGCCACCTCGAACAACCGGAGCGGCAGGGGCACGGAAAAAAACACGCTGATCTACGGAGCGGGGGATGCGGGTATCACGCTACTCAGAGAGATTCGGAACAATCCCAGATTGCCGTATCGCGTTTTGGGGTTCCTGGACGACGGGCCGGACAAGAAAGGACTTCACCTTGCCGGCGTGCCGGTGCTCGGAGGAGGAGGCCAGGCAGAGTCACTCGTGAAAAAGCACAATGTTGAGACGATTCTGATTGCGATCCCTTCGGCCACAGGCGATGAGATGATCCGGATCCTGAAGCTTTCCCACGCGGCGGGTGTGGAGTGCAAGACTGTGCCCGGTTTGGCTGAGGTCATTGAGGAGCGCGGACTCGCTGGCCAGATCCGCGAGGTGGCAGTCGAGGATCTGCTGGGTCGGACCCCTGTCCGCCTTGAAGAAGACCAAGTTCGTGGCACGCTCGAAGGCAAAGTCGTACTAGTCACCGGCGCGGCAGGATCCATCGGCTCCGAACTCTGCCGACAGATCGCTCGCTTTCGCCCCGCCGGCATCGTCGGATTCGAGATCGCCGAGTCCCCGCTTTTCGAAATCGATGGCGAAATGCGCCAGGCGTTCCCCACGGTCCCGTTCTACCCGGAGATTGGAAGCATTCAGAATCGTGCTCGCATCGACGACGTCCTGCGTCAATATAGACCATCGGTGGTCTATCATGCTGCAGCCTACAAGCATGTCCCCCTTATGGAGGCGCACGTCTTTGAGGCCATCGAGAACAACGTATTCGGGACCTACAACGTGGCCCTGGCTGCGGCGGAGCACGGGGTCGAGGACTTCGTCATGATTTCCTCTGACAAGGCTGTTCGCCCCACAAACGTCATGGGCGCCACCAAGCGAGTCGCCGAACTCGTGCTCCTCGCCCTGCAGAACGGCCGCACCAAGTACGTGGCCGTTAGGTTTGGCAACGTGCTTGGCTCAAACGGCAGCGTCATTCCCATCTTCAAGAAGCAGATTGCGGCAGGTGGACCCGTCACCGTCACACACCCCGAGATGCGCCGCTTTTTCATGACCATTCCCGAAGCCTGTCAGCTTGTGCTGCAAGCCTCGGCTATTGGAAAGGGTGGTCAGATTTGTGTTCTGGACATGGGCCAGCCGGTCAAGATCATTGACCTAGCCAAGAACCTGATTCTGCTGTCGGGGCTCAAGCCTGATGAGCAGATCAAGATTGAGTTCACGGGCATGCGTCCCGGCGAGAAGCTCTACGAAGAGCTCAGCACGCTTCTTGAAGACACGGTTCCAACTGAACACGAAAAAATCCGCATCTTCATGGGGGATGGCGTGCACGAGAGAGACATCCAAGGCTGGCTCGATTCCCTTCACGAAATTTGCGAGACTCGTGATACTGGCCGCCTGGTCGTCGCCCTCAAAGAAGTCGTCCTGGACTACAGTCCCAGCACCCACCTGCTGAAACGCGTAATCCAACCGTTGGACCGTCACACAACTGCATCAGCCTTCTGAACCTTAGCCTTCAATACTCGTACTCTTCCGATGGCCTCGATGAAATACCTAATAGTTGCCGGCGCCCGGCCCAACTTCATGAAGATTGCGCCAATTTTCCGAGCATTCTCTTCAAGGCAAAACAAATATTCGAGCGCCGAAGTGCTGTTGGTTCACACTGGCCAGCACTACAGCCGGAACATGTCAGATGACTTCTTGCGCGATCTCGGTATCCCCGAGCCCGACATCAACCTGGAGGTGGGTTCAGGTTCGCATGCCGAGCAGACCGCGCGCATTATGATGGCGTTTGAACCTGCGTGCCTGGAACATCGTCCGGATTGGGTAATCGTCGTCGGAGACGTGAACTCGACAATCGCCTGCGCTCTCACCGCCAAAAAACTCGGCATCCGCGTCGCTCACGTTGAAGCCGGGCTGCGCTCGCGGGATATGTCCATGCCGGAAGAGATCAACCGTCTCTGCACCGACGCCATTTCGGATCTCCTCTTCACAACCGATACTTTGGCCGATGAGAATTTGCGGAATGAGGGTATTGCCGACGAGAAAATCCACTTCGTCGGCAACACCATGATCGATACCCTGCGCCAACAAATCGGGCGTGCCCGTGAACTGCCGCTGCCAGACGGTCTGACGCCGGGGCAGTATGCCGTCCTCACCTTGCATCGTCCGGCAAACGTAGACTCCCCTGACAGTCTGGCTCTCATTGTCGGGGCGATCAACGCCATCGCAGATCGCATTCCGGTTGTCTTTCCCGTCCACCCCCGCACGGCGCCCAGGCTGAAGGAACTCGAACTCCATCCCCGCATCCAAATCGTAGAGCCGATGAGCTATCTGCCGTTCCTCGGTATGGTCGCGCGCTCCCGCATGGTTCTCACCGACAGCGGTGGCATCCAAGAAGAGACGACCGTATTGGGAATCCCCTGCCTCACCATGCGTTCCAACACGGAACGCCCGATCACGTGCGAGATCGGAACCAACGTCCTGGTCGGAACCGACCCCATACGTATCGTGTACGAGGCAAACTCAATTCTCGATGGCCACTGTCGCCCCAGCGCCATCCCGGAGAAATGGGACGGCCACGCCGCCGAAAGAATCGTAGACATCCTTTTGATTCAAGACGCGTCTGAAAACTTACCCTTCGCCCTTCGCACCACCGTGTGAAATAGGAGCCCATCATGCAACTAGCCCTCGCCACCATGCAAGAACTCCTGACGGAGAAGATACACACTCGCACCGCGAAGGTTGGGGTAATCGGGCTAGGTTACGTAGGCCTTCCCTTGGCCGTCGAATTTGCCAACGCCGGCTTCTCCGTCACCGGCATAGACGTCCAGGCTTCCAAAGTAGCCGAACTCAACGCCGGCCGTTCCTACATTCAGGACGTCCCAACTGAAACCGTTCGCCAACACGTCGAGTCCGGTCACCTTCGTGCCTCTACGGACTTCTCTGTCATCGCAGATCTGGATACTGTCAATATCGCCGTTCCAACGCCGCTTCGTAAGACCAAAGACCCCGACATGAGCTTCGTCGTCGTCGCCGCGGAACGCGTGGCCGAGTACATGCATCCAGGCATGCTCATCATCCTGGAATCCACAACCTATCCCGGCACCACCGAAGAACTTCTGTTGCCCATGTTTGAGAAGAGCGGCCTGAAGGCTGGCGAAGATTTTTTTCTCTGCTTCTCACCGGAGCGCGTCGACCCCGGCAACCCGCAATATCGCACCCGCAACATCCCTAAGGTAGTCGGTGGCATCACCCGCGCCTGCACCGGGATGGGTGCCCTGTTCTACTCCCAGGCCCACGAAAATGTCGTCCCGGTAAGCAGCACCTCCGTCGCGGAGATGGTCAAGCTCCTTGAGAATACGTTTCGGATGATTAATATCGGGCTTGTGAACGAGCTGGCGATCATGTGCGAGCGGATGGGTGTCAATGTCTGGGAGGTGATTGACGCCGCGGCGACGAAGCCCTTTGGCTTCATGCCGTTCTACCCAGGGCCTGGATTGGGCGGCCACTGCATTCCAATCGATCCGTTTTATCTCTCCTGGAAGAGTAAACAGACCGGTGTTGAAGCACGCTTCATCGAACTCGCCGGCTTCATCAATGGGCAGATGCCCCGCTTCGTCGTAGACAAGGTGCAAACAGCGCTCAATAGCCAGGCCAAGCCCCTGCT
>JBEKZR010000338.1:0-4138 GCA_049509715.1 Occallatibacter sp.
CCCCTGCACCGGCGCCTCCCGCTCCGCAGCAGTAGCGCGCACCGGCCTTTCCCGGTCGAATTGACCTGGAAAAATGCAAAAGGCCCGCACCCCGGAAAGGGTACGGGCCTCATTGCGGAGAGAACCAGGTGAAATGTGGAAGTTACACGCTGAACGAGGAGCCGCAGCCGCAGGTGCTCTTCACCTGGGGGTTGTCGAACTTGAAACCGGCAGCTTCCAGCGTCTCCACGTAGTCGACGGTGCAGCCGTTCAGGTACATCAGCGAGGTGGCGTCCACGAAAACCTTGAGGTCGTCGAATTTGAAGACCTTGTCCATCATGCCGCTCTGGTTCTCGAAGGCCATGGAGTACTGGAAGCCGGAGCAGCCGCCGCCCATCACGCCGATGCGCAGCCCCGCGGGAAGCGGATCCTGGGTAGCCATAATCTCACGCACCTTGGCAATGGCCTGTGGGGTCAAGTGGAGGGGCGCCTTCTTTTCGGTTTCCTGCGCAGGTGCGGTGGTTGTAGTGGCCATGGTTTCTCCCTGATGGTGAAGTGCTTGCCGTTATCTCTGACTGTACTGTTCCAAATGTACTGCTCAGGGGGCTGGGATACAAGCCCCATTCGCGGCTTCTTCCCATTCGATGCAACCGGAGGACGGAAAGTCGCACGATTGCCTGCCCGGCGCAGTCCGCTATCGGGCGCCTCCGGCCGGATGCGGATCGAGGGAAAAAGCCGATTCATCCCGCAAAAATGACTTTTGTTTTTTCATCACACAAATCTTCATTCGGAGCTATGATGGTCTATCGTAAGGTCCTCTGCTAACGAGACCGCGATTCCTACACGGACCGGCCGGTACCAGGGACCAGAAAGTTTTTTGGAGGTGGACTATGACGGGATTTGTTCCGGTGATGTGGACGGTTTGGGGCGTGTTGGTGCTGTTTCTGATCGTCCTCTACTTGTATCAATCCAGACTGACCCGCGACGAGGATGACCAGATCATCCTGGACGACTCGTTCGATCGCGTGAAGACCGAACAGGCTGCCATCGTTGAGAAAGTCAAAAAGATAGAACCCTTGGTGCGGCTAGCCATGGGTCTGGCGGGAGCGGCGACGCTGGTCGTGATCGGGTATTACATCCTGGACTTCATCAAGCAGTTCAAATAGACCGCGGTTCCGCCCGTCGATCGG
The DNA here is from genome assembly GCA_049509715.1 of Occallatibacter sp. GTDB lineage: Bacteria > Acidobacteriota > Terriglobia > Terriglobales > Acidobacteriaceae > Telmatobacter. The sequence goes on from JBEKZR010000338.1 coordinate 1,170, forward strand.
TCCCGGCTCACACTCCGGCACGCGAACACTGCATGCCGGGGACCTATGGCTGGAGGCAGCTCTCGGGCAGTTCTCGCTGCTTAGCTTTGCTGCCCCCGTTACTCCACTTCCTGTTTGGCCCGGTAGCCGTCGCGGGCAATGATGTCGTATTTGAGCGGCTTGTGCTTCTCGTCCTGGATGCGCAGCGGCTGGCCTTCCGGGTCCACCAACTCCACGCGCAGCTTGCGATAGGTGCCGTCCTGCTTGGCGTTGGTGGGGTGGTAGACCAATAGGTATTTTGAGCGGATATTCTGGTTGATCTCCTGAAAGATGTCCGGATATTCTCCCGTGAAGCGCGGATAGTAGCTGGCGCCGCCCGTCAAGCTGGCAAAGGTTCTCATCTGATTGTCCGCCTGAAGGAAGGTCAGACTGTCGCCGTGCCGGCTGACGGCGCGGGCGAAACCGCCGGTGGAGACAGTGTAGATGGTGATGTCTTGCGCGGCCTTGACCTTCTTCAGGATCTTGTCCAGCGTGAGCTTGGAGAAGGTATCCACGCCGGTAGCAATGAGGATGATGTACTTGCGCCCCTCGACGCGCTCCAGCCGGTCGAGGCCTTCGTATAGGGCGTCGAAGAGGTTGGTCTCCCTGAAGCCGGGGACGCGGAGGGAGTTGATGGCCTGAGCAAACTGGCGCTTGTCCTGGGTGAAGTCGAGCTGGATCTGGGTGCGCATGTCGAAGGTCATCAAGGCCACGTAGTCCTGTGGGCGAAGCTGATTCGCAAAGGCGAAGGCGGCGTTGCGCATGTCGTAGATAAAACTGTAGTTGTTGGCGGCAAACTCGCAGATCATCAGGACCGTAATGGGCGCCTCGACGCGCTTGAAACCGGTGATTTTCTGCTCCACTCCATCCTCGTAGACGCGGAAGTTGCCGGGCTTCAGGCCGGGCACGAACTGGTTGGTCTTTTCCAGCAGCACGCCCACGTCCACGGTGACCTCGGGGACCTCAATGCGCAACGAGAAGTTGCTCATCCCTTCTGGATTCTTGACCTTGGGCGCGGCCGGGGCCGGCGGCGGCACATCTCCCGTCGTGTCCTTCTTCTTGGGCAGGGCGATGACTCCGGTGTCGCCGCTGGGACCGCCTGCGTCCGGCGCGGCCTGGTCGGGTTGCTGAGGCTGTTGGGGCTGCGATTGAGCCTGGGGCTGCGGTTGTGGCTGGGTTTGAGCCCTGCTCAGCGGTGTGGCCGCCATGACCACAAGAAAAACCAGCAACCCTGCAAGCGGTAAACGGCGAACAGCGTGAATGGACCGGCGCATCGTGGACATGACCCCCTCTGTGCTCAATAGCATACGGGATTGCCTGGAGCAAAGGACAGCTTTTAGCCCTTAACTTCTCGCCTCTAGCCCCGCCGCTCCAGGCTCCAGCCCAAAAAACTCCAATTACCACCGTAACCGCCGGCGCCTGCGCGCATTCAGCCAGCAGCTGGAGACGAGAGGCCAGGGGCTGCTGCAAAGCTGTACTCTTATAGACGTGAAAACTCGCCTGAAGGAAACCCGGATTCGCCCCGCTCCCCTGGTCGTCGCGTTGGGCATCGCGCCGTTTCTTCTAATTGTTCTGCTGTGCCCCTGCCTGCTGCCCGCGCAAAGCACGCCCGCTGCCGCCGGTCCTCCACCTTCGAGCGGCGGATTCTTCCCGCTGAGCCAGGTACGCCGCGGCATGACCGCCACTGCCTGGACGGTCTTTACAGGGAGCAAGCCCGAGCCGATGGAGGTGGATATCCTGGGCGTGCTGCGTGGCGTGCGCGGCCCCGGCCACGACATGATCCTGGCCCAACTGCACGGCGCCAAGCCCGAATACACCGGGGTGGTAGCCGGCATGAGCGGCAGCCCGGTATACATCGGCAACCGGCTGCTGGGCTCTCTCTCTTTCCGCATCGGCGAGTTCAGCAAGGACCCCATCGCCGGCATCACGCCCATCGAGCAGATGCTGGAGGTGCGCGACCTGCCCATCGACCCCGCACAGACGGCCTCGGCCGCGCTGACGGGCTCCGCTAACGGGAACCCGGCCTCCTTTTCGGGTTCATCCGCAAGCGCCGATGGTAGCCAAATCCCGGGCGGCTTGAACGATCAGGCGCCCATTCAGGCGATGGAGACGCCGCTGGTGATGAGCGGATTTCAGCCCGAAGCCATTCGCCTTTGGCAACAGCAGATGGCCGGCACGGGCCTGGAAATGGTCGCGGCCGGGGGGATGGGCTCGTCCGAGTCTGGCGCGGGGCCGTCCATTGAGCCTTCCGCCGCGGCGCTGGCCACGGTTGTGCCGGGATCGGCGGTGAGCGTGCAACTGGTGCGCGGCGACTTGGAGATTGCAGCCACCTGCACGGTAACCTACATCGATGCGAAGCAATTGCTGGCCTGCGGCCATCCCATCCTGCAGGCCGGGCCGGTTTCGCTGCCCATGACCACGGCCGAGGTGGTTACCACCCTGGCCTCGCCGTTCAACGGCTTCAAGATCGTCAACACCGGCGACCTGATCGGCGCCTTTACCGAGGACCGCGATTTCGCCATTCGCGGCGTCCTGGGCGCAAAGCCACGCATGATTCCTCTGCACATCGCCGTTCACCAGCCGCGTGGCGAACGGAAGGTCAACGTCGATATTCTGGATCTGCCCTCGCTTACCCCCCAGGCCGTGATAGTGACGCTGTATCAAGCGCTGCTGGAGAGCAACGAAAGCACCTTTGAAACCAGCTACCACCTGACCGGCAGCATACTTTTGGATGGATACCCGCCGTCATCGCTCGACCTGTGGGCCTCGGCCGGCGATCCAACGCCCGCGCCCATGACGGCCGCGCTCCAGACTGGCGAGCGTTTCGCGCGGCTCTACTCGAATGGAGCCCGGCAGGGCGCCGTGCGCGGAATCGATCTGCAGGTGGAGGCTATTCCGCGGCGCGTGCAGGTGGAACTGGAGACGGCGCGGCTGGTTTCTAACGATCTTGT
>JBEKZR010000339.1:0-4124 GCA_049509715.1 Occallatibacter sp.
CGATCCATCCGGACGGAACAGGATCATCGCCGCGCCGGCGGTGGCTTCCCCGCCCTGGTAATCGGCCGTGACCACTTGCAGATGGCACAGATTGGTCTCGCGCTCGAACTCCCCGTGCTGGGCATGGATCACAACCATCTCTCTGCCGCGAAGCGTGTTCAGCTCCACCGCCCGATCCAGCACCAGGTGGCCCTGCTGTGAGTCGTACGAAGCGCCCATGGAGCTGCCGGTCCTCTGGGCCATGGCAAAGTCCACATGCTGGCTGGTCGTCGCAATTCCGCTCTTCTGGTCGAATGTCAGCCCACTGGTCTTCACGTGAATCTCGCCGCGCGCGGCGGTCTCGGCAGCCGAGGCCAGCGCGCTGCCCTTCTGCTTGTCGCCAACAGCCTGCCCCGGCGTCGCCTTGGGCGCAATCGCCGGCGCCACTCCGGGCCTCATCAGCGTAATCTCCACCGGCCCGGCGGCCGTTACCGTACTGTTCTTCTGGTCGTACTCGAACTCCTTGCCCTCGATCCGATCCACGCGGCTGCCGTCTTCGCCGTAGAGCTCGATCTTCACGTCATGCAACAGCACGTGGCCGCCTTTGTCCTTGGTCAATTGGATCCATTTTGAGGCGTGAATCGTGTACTTCGAATGCGCGCCGAGGTGATGGGAAAAAATCCAGCCGTTGGCCTCCTGCTGGATATCGAGGCCCAGCCGCTTGGGCAGATCACGGCTACTGAAGGGATTCTTCCACTTGCCGATGGCCAGAAACACCACCAGCGCCACCACCAGCAGACCTCCTGCCGCCAGCACCAGCGTCCGCAGTTTTTCAATGGTCAGCCGCACCGTCAGTTCGCTCCGCCAACCAGCATCGATAGCCTTGCCGCCAGCCTCTGGGCAAGACTCTCGCCCAGCTCACTCCATAAAAGCCGCGCCGTAGCCCCCGAACCTTTCTCGACGGCCGCCGTCAACTCTACCAGTTGGCGCACATTCTCTTCTATGTGCCGCGCCGCCACTGAGTCCAATTCCAAATCTTCTTCAAGGAATGGCGTGTCCGAACCAAAGTCCAGCCGGATGTGCCCATCCTGCTCGTAAGTCCCCTCGTCGAACAGCGGCCCATAGCCCGTCACCCGCACCAAACGCGGCTCCCGCACCCAGCGGGCATCTAACCCTGCGCCCGCTTCCAGCTCCCACAAGCTCCAGCCGATCTGGAACTCGTAGGCGTAATCGTCGTGCAGCAGTTCCAGCGCTTCCTCCACAGCCAATCGCGGCTCCGCGCCCCGCTCGCCCCGGCCATAAACCCGCTGGAAAACCGGCGATTCGCTCCAGCTTACAGGCCACACAGTGGCTGCATAGACCCTGGTCTCGCCGCCGTGCGCGGCAAACGCGCTCAGCACCGCCGTCAGCTTGTCCGCGAGCGCGGCAAGGAGCAGATTCGGGTACCACAAACTCAGATAGAGAGTGTCGGACATCCTAATTGATTGTAGACGGGCGAATGGAGTTAATGATGCGGAGCAGCCGGTTCGATCACAGACGCGGGTGCCCCACCTTCGGCACGTTTTTGTGCCTAAGGTGGGATACAAATATCTACAGTTATTTACGCCGTCACGACCTCGCTGAAGTCCGCAATGCGGGAAAACTCGCGCAGTACCCCGTCGATTAGTCCCAGATGCGCCCCGCGCACCTCTGGATCGGGATCGAGCACCATCACTTTGTCGAAGAAATTATCCACATCCGGTCGCAGCGTGGCGATCAATGCCAGCGCCTCGACGTAGGCCCTCTGGCGGCACAGCTTGGCAACCTCCGGCGCCAGCGCCGCCGCGGCCGCCGAGAACTGCCACGCTTCCACTGAGAGCCGCGCGTCATGAGCCAAGCCAATGGCAAACTGTTTCTCTTCGGCCTGCCGCAGAATGTTCTTAATGCGCTTGAAGGCCGCCGAGATGGCCTTGAAATCCTCCGAGTCGCGCGCTGCAGTCAACGCTTCAGCCCGCGCAATCGTATCGCGAACGTCGTTGCCCCCCGGCCAGAACGGCGTTCACCACGTCGTAGGCAAAGCCGCGCACATCTTTTAGGTAGAAGTGCAGCCGCTCATTGAAGAAAGCTCGAACAGCTCGCTCAAGCTTTTCCTGGGAACCGTTCTCGACTGCTTTCACCGCAAGCCGAATCAGGCGGACGAGATCGAACGGCAACTGGGACTCGGCGAGAATCTTGATGACTCCATTTGCCGCGCGGCGCAATGCAAACGGATCCTTCGATCCGGTCGGCGCATTCCCGATGGAAAACATGGTTACGATGGTCTGGACGCGGTCGGCAAGACCGAGGAGTTGTCCCGCAACAGTGGGTGGAATCCGGTCTTCAGTATTCGCCGGACGATATTGCCAGTAGATCGCGTCAGCGACTCTTTCCCCCAAGCCTTGCGCCAGCGCATACACACCGCCAACCACACCCTGCAATTCGGTAAACTCCTTGACCAGCTCGGTAGTGAGGTCGGTCTTCGCCAACTGAACAGCGGTCTCTACGACTGCGCACAGGTCAGGATCGCTTGCAACCGGAGCATGGATTTCGTACCAGTTTGCGTATTCTCTCGCCAGCCGGAGATTCTCCTCGGTCTTCCAGTGGTAGCTGCCAAGTTCCTTCTGGAAAGTGACGTTCTTCAAGCTTTCCACGCGCGCCGCAAGCGGCGTCTTCTGGTCGAAATCCCAGAAGAACCGCGCGTCCTTGAACCGCGCGCGGAGCACCCGTGCATTGCCGTGGCGGATGATCGCCCGGCCCTTGTTGTCCACCTGAGTGTTCAGCACGGCCAGGAAGTGCGGCGCCAGCTTGCCGTCGGCGCCCTCTACCGCAAAATATTTCTGGTGGTCGCGCATGACGGTGACCAGAACCTCTTCCGGCAGCGCCAGGTACTCGGGCTCAAAGTCGCCCAGCACGACAGTAGGCCATTCGGTCAGGTGAACCACGGTCTCGACGAGCGCCTCATCCTGGCGCCAACGAGAGCCACGGACCTTCCGCGTGGCCGCGTCCAGCGCCTTTCGGATCGACTGCCGGCGTTTGGCCACATCCACCACGACAAATGCCTTGCGCAGCGCCTCGGCGTAATCCGTAGCCTTGGCAATCTGCACCGGCTTCTCGCCGTGCAGTACTCGATGCCCGCGGCTCTGCTTGCCCGCCGCAATCCCGGCAATCTCCAGCGGCACAACCTTGGAGCCTAGCAACGCCATCACCCACCGCACCGGCCTGACGAAACGCTCCGGCTTGCCCGCCCGCCAGTACATATTTTTAGCCCAGTAGAGGCCTAGAACCTCCCTGGGCAGCTCTGCGGCCAACAGCTCCGCTGCCGCACGGCCCGGACGCTTCACCGTCGCGCTCACATACTCGCCCTTGGCGTTAGTGATTTTCTTGAGAGCCTTCACGGCCACGCCAGCCTTCTTGGCAAAGGCCTCGGCCGCCGCCGTCGGCGAACCGTCCTTGAAGGCCACCTTCCATGAGGGGCCCGTCAACTGCTCCTCGGTGTCCGCCTGCCGCGTCAACACGCCTGCCACCAGCACGGCCAGCCGCCGCGGCGTTGAGTACGTGGTTAGTTTGCCCTTCGGCTCAAGCAGCCGCTCCCGCGTCAGCAGATCGCAAACCAGCTTGCCCAACTCGGCCTCAGCCCCGGCAATCATGCGGGCCGGAACCTCTTCCAGCCCAATCTCCAACAAGAAATCCGCCATAACTTGAATGTCTTTCCGCTGATTTGCTAACTCGCTAAAAACTCTGCTGCGCCTCATACGCCTTGGCCACGCCCACCGCCAGCGCGCGAATGCGTCCAATCACGCCCACCCGCTCGGTCACGCTGATTGCCCCCCGCGCATCAAGAAGGTTGAACAGGTGCGAGCATTTGAGCGCCAATTCATAGGTGGCCAGCACTGGGAAACGGCGCTTCTCCACCGGATCGGCGTCTTCCCTTGAAAACAGCGCGCTGGCCTGGGCAAGCAGCGTCTGCGCCTCGGCCTCGTAAAGGTTGAAGTGCTCCCATAGCTTACTTACATCGGCAAACTCGAAGTTATACACGCTGAACTGCAACTCCTCTGCCAGCCGCACGTCGCCATAGGTCATCGGCGCGCCTGTCTCGGGGTCGCGCGCCCAGACAATCTCGTAGATCG
>JBEKZR010000034.1:0-16503 GCA_049509715.1 Occallatibacter sp.
CCGCCAATCCTCGTCAACAATATCGTACCGGAGTTTTCCGACCAGGCACGGCGCGAAAAAATTCAAGGCGTTGTAATGGTCTCTTTACTCGTCAACGAGGAGGGTGTGCCCATCGATCTCAGCGTAACGAAGGGGCTGGGCTACGGACTCGATGAGAAGGCGCTGGAAGCAGTAAGCCAATATCGATTCAAGCCTGCGATGCGCGGCGGCGTGCCTGTTGAAGCCCGAATCACTGTTGAAGTGAACTTCCGTCTCTACTCCAAGGCGCCGTGAACGCCTACGCAAGACGAAATTCTCATTGCTTCGATGTTCACGCGCTCACCTTCACAACCGGCTGCGATGCGCCCACAGCCCAAGTCCAGGGTTGGCAATAAAGAACACCTCTTCGCCGTCCACAGTGTTATATCCATGCGATAGCTTCTCGGGATCATAGCGCGCGAGCATGGTCCCGAGGTCGCCGTACTCAAAGCCAACGCCTTCCACCTCTTCCCTGCTGAGTTTCCCCGGACACCACCGAATCGTGAACCGTCCCTCGGAAGACCCGTGGATCAGGTGCGCCGCCGCGCTCAAATCGCCGGCCAGATCCGCATTGGCGTTCACCGCCTCCAGCGTTGCCGGCGTCCCGCGATAACCGTACTTGCGAATCAATCCATCGATCGTCTTGTCCTCGCCGAACTCCCTGACAGCCGGAGCAAGGATGATCAGTTCGCCGCCGTCTGCAAGACCCATGCGCGTGCGATAGACGGCCTTGTTGCCAATCCAGGTCGAGTGAAACTCCTCCGCATCGAGATACACCACCGCCTTTCGGATCGGTTCGTCGAGCATCTCAAAGTTCACCTTCAGGCTAAGTTCGGCAGCCCGTTGAAAGCACTCGATGTCATCGCCGATGAACAAGCCGCGCACTGCCAGGCCGCCGTCCTCCCTGCGTCCGACCACTGTAAGCACATAGACGATGGGCAGATTGCGGAGGAAACGATCGGATGCGTAATTGAGCACGCTGCGCACAGGATTCTCCGCGCGGCCCATGATCCGCTCCATCCCATAAACAGCGCCCAGGTAATGGCTACGGTTGATTCCCTCGCGCCCTCCCGCACCCACCAGGATGTTCTTGTTGTAGTTCGCCATGCCGATGACTTCATGCGGCACGACCTGGCCGATGGAAAGGATAAGATCGAATCCGCCCTGCGAGATGAGCCGGTTGACCTGCGCAGGCCAGGCATAACTCAGCTTGCCCTCCGATTGTTCGTGGATGAACTCCGCCGGAACCTCGCCGAGCGTCTCCACATCGGTTCTCCAGTTGTGAACGCGAAAAAGATTCAGCGGCACATCTGGGAACATGTGCGCAATCTGGCCGGGCTGCATGGCCGTATGCGTTCCCAGGGCAGGAAGAATCGCTTTCAGGCGGTCGCCATAGCACTCCCACGCAAAACGCGTCAACTCGCCAGCGCGGGAGTGCACGCGGCTCTGGTCAGGAGGCACGGCAAGCACGCGGTTCCGCTCTCCAAGCGTGGCCAGGCTTTCCGCAAGCAGATCGTTCAACTGCCGCGAAGACAGATCGGTTTCAATACTTCCCGCAGCGCAATAAAGACTCATGCGGCCACCTCGAATCTCTTTATATTAAGCGCGAACAGGGGATCCTGTTGACGGTTTCAGAGCGAGTCGATCACGGCCCCCAGTTGATTCAATGTGTACGATATGGCCGCGGAATCCCGGTACTTAAAGTAGGATTCGAGCCGCTCAAGCAGATACGCGATGGCGAGCCGGGGCAAAAGTTCCGTGTCGAGACCCATGCGCGTTAAATACTCCTTGAAAACAGGCTTCTTTTGAATGGCCGCATAGCCGCCGCGCCCCCTGTCGAGGAGGCGGCTTTCGCTGAAATGGAAATGCAATAGGTCATGCATCGGCAACCCGGCGAAATCAGCCCATTCCCAATCGATAAGAACATAGCCTGAATCTGAAGTTTTTCGAACGTTCCATGGAGCAAAATCGCCATGCGCCAATATCGTCGGCATGTCTTTATCGAGATCAAGACAGGAGAGACAGCGGCCCAGTAGGCCGGAGGCAGCTCTATCCAATTCGTCCGCGAATTGATGAAGCCTTCTCTCCATGGTGCCTGCAAGATTGATCAGGTTCAAGAAAGCTCCGCTTAGAGGCATGTTACAGAGCAGGCCGAGGTACTCGGGGCGAAATCCGCGCTCGGGCAGGGCGCCTCGCACATATTTTTGTGCGGCTGCTCCCAGACCGGGAAGAACCGCCAGCAAGTCAGGCGCCCAGCAATACCGCTCAAGTTCCCTCAGCACTTCCGCTTCGTGTATAACGCTCAATCTGCCCCCCGGAGTCAGTCCGACCTTGAGTACTGCCGCTATGTGATGCGCGGCATCGAGCAGGAATACAGTCAATTTGCGGTCGGGAGATGGATTGCCAACCATGACTACCATCTTCCCGGCCTGGCCTGCGATTCCACACCTTTCAAACCAGCGTCGTGAACTTGTGCGCGGGATCGTCAGGCTGGAGACGGAAGGAAACAGTCGAACGATACCGGCACGGGCAGCCATGCGTATGGCCAGCCATTTCACCTGGCCTGTCAAGCTATAGGGCCGCCATGCGCTCAAAACGGATGCGGCCCCGCGGGATACTGCCGGAACCAGCCAACGGGGGCCGTTGTTTCCAGGAATCACAGAATAAGGCTCCGGCTCCTCGGCGGCGGCGCCACAATCGATCTCCAGAGCTTTCAGGATATCTGAAATGCTCAGTGCTTCAGAAGGTTGGGAGATCTCTGCCGGCATCTCTACTCACTATACTTCTTGGCAGTGCGATTGCTAAAAGAGAAAAGGGGGGCTGGCCAGAGCCCGTCAACCGCTAGGTTCTGATAGAGCTCTGCGATATATCTCAAAGAGGCTCTGAACATTTACTTCGGGGCGATATTGCCGCTCATATGTGCGTCTCGCTTCTGTTCGCAGCGAATTCTCGAGGCCGGGCTCTGTTGCGATCATGCGCACTGCCTGCGCCAGAGCCTGGGCATTTCCGGGAGGCGCGAGCAGCCCGTTTTGTCCATGCGCAACCAGTGAAGAGAGCGCTCCGATGTTGCTGGCGACAACGGGCAGCCCGGTGGCGAAGGCCTCTGGAATTACCATCGGAACTCCTTCATAGCAGAGCGAAGGGAGCAGCAGCGCGCGTGCGCCCTGCATGAGCCGCGCAACTTCAGAGTGACTTTGAGAGCCCAGATACTCCAAGGCCCCTTTCGCGGCTGCGTGCTCCACCGATGCGCTCAACGGACCTGTTCCGGCCACCTTGAGTGGCATGCCGAGGCCGTTTTCGGCAGCTTCGATGAGGGTTGCAATGCCTTTCTCTGAAGAGAGCCGCCCGGCAAAAAGCGCATACCCGCCTTTGCCGTCCCCCAGCCCAGAATCTGCTGCGGCATTCGCCTTGACAACGATCTTTGCAGGATCGACGCCGAGATGCCGCACGAACAGTGCGCGGGCAAATTCGGTCAACGCAATAAAGCGCGAAACGCGAGTATTCCATGTATGCCGGAACTTATGAACCGCCGACATGAGGGCGATAGCGGCAGAACCTGTGCGGCTGCCCTGGTAACAGGCATGATAGACGGCCGGCCATGGAATGTTCTTGCCGAGACACTGTTCGCATGGGCTGTTGTCGCGAAACAGCAGCGCATTGGCGCACAGCAGCCGGTAATTATGCAGCGTCTGGATGAACGGTATATGGGAATCGGCATCGTAGATAGCCGGCGTGAGCACCGGAAAGAAGTTATGAACATGCACGATTTCCGGCCGAAACTCCGCAATTCGGACCCGCACCAGTTCTCTGGCGCGGGTGGAGTATGCCAGGTTGAACGCTGCTGCAGCACGTTGCCGGAGACCTGTGATGTGGTCGTTCGAGACCTCCAGCAAGTCAACTGCCGCGCCTGCCTGGTGCAACATGGAGACCTCCTGGCGCACAGCGGCATCTTCTCCGCCCGCAATCTTGTACCGATTATGCAATACGAGCACGCGCATGTTTTCACACCATAACTTAAAAAGCGATAACTTCCTGGCCTCAAGTATTCCGCAGAGTGTCCTGGACGTGCTTGTAAGTGCGAGATACAACATGCTCCCAGGTGTTTTCCCTGGCGGCCTTGAGAGCTCGGGATGACATCTCCGCGCGAAGATCCGGATTCGCACCGAGTTGTCGCATCGCGTCCGCCAAGCCGTTAACCACTTCCGCCTGACCGCGGCCATCCACCTGGATCTTGAAACCGCACGACGGCGGAAGCATGGCTCCCGGCCCACCGCAATCCAGGCAGATGACAGGCAGCCCCTGCGAGAGAGCTTCCATAACCACAGTACCGCCGGAATCGTGCAGGCTGGGGAACAGGAATGCCGTATGCTCCCGATACATGCCGAGCACCTGTTCGCGTGGAACCCACCCCCTCCAGTCGACGGCGCGAGCTACGCCCAGCCGATCGGCCATCTTGTGCAGCCACTTCTCATCCCGTCCATCGCCGGCTATCGTCAACGTGGCGCCTGGAAAGTCCCGGTGCATCACGGCAAGCGCCTGAAGCGCCAGATGAACCCCCTTCCAATAGAGCAGACGCCCCACATAGAGAAAGCGCGGCGTTGGAGGGCTGGCTGATGGTTCGCGCAGAATCAAAGCCTCCTCGGCGCCGACATCCTGCATCATCAAGCACTTTGCCCGGTATGCGGGCGGCACATAGGCAAGCGTCTCCCTCGTCTTGCTCAGAATCACTGCCGCTTGCCTGAAGGATCGCCGGACAGCCGGGTTAAACCGGACGAACAGATTCAACAGTGAACGCACTGAATCCACCGCTATGCCGCGGAACGGGCAGCTCCAAAGAAGCCGCGGCGGTGTCGCTTCTCCACCCCCAACAGGACCCAAAACAAATGGAATTCGAAGCCTCCCCATGAAAGACGGCTGCCGGAAGACTGCAAACGTGATGTGATGAACCAGATCGAAAGGAGTCTCGCGCGCCAGCCGCCTCGCAGCATGGTATGCCCCTCGCTGCCAAAGAGAATAGTACACATTGATACCCCGCCCACCTTTCTTCCACCATCTCATCCATCGCGGCAGGTCGTAACCGGCAAGATGAATCGGCAAATCCGCGTGGAGGGCCAATGCTCTTTGAAGGCTGGGGAGGTTGTTCTCGCGCGTCAGTATGCACACCTGGTGCCCCAGGCGTGCTATTTCCAAGGCCCAATGCCATCCCATCCCGGGCTCTGAACCCTCGCCAGGCTCGCATGCATAAGCGGATAATAAAATGCGCAGCTTTTCGCTCATCCCGGCATAGCCCCAAAGAATTCACTACGGTGCCCGAAACCACGCCAAACTACTGGATCGCCCCAGGAAACCCCGCCAGTTGAAGTTGGAGTTCACTCGTTCCTTTCTTCAACGGCTGTGGCCGGCTAACATTCTTGAAAAAACCGAATTCCGTGAGCAGGCGCAAAAATTATAGCCGATAAACGCAGATTTCTTGACGTTTCTCACATCGGCAACCGAGTTCATTCGCGTAAGGGTGTTTTGTTCATCGCAGTAAAAGATTTCAGACTCGAAATTCCTGAAGAGAAATTCGCTGATGTGACAGGAAGGATCTTGACCGTGGTCTTCATAGAGCACAACCACCTCTCGCGAACTGAGAACGCCACGCGCGCCCTGCAATGCCTGGATCTCAGCATCCTCAACATCCAGCTTAATCACAACCCTGGCATTGGGATTTGGAATGTGCCGGTCGCAGACCGAGTCGATGGTGACGCTCTCAACCCCATATTCATGATATCCGGCCTATCCCGCCTTCCCTCTGCGATTAACGACACTGGCGCCGGCATGTCGCCGGCCGTGGGTCACAATAACCAGAATATCGCCGTCTCGTAACCAGATTGCGCCCAGAATCGTCTCGAAGCTACCTTCGTTCAGTTGTGCGTTCCGGCGCAACCGCTTGAATTGCGGCAGCGATACCTCTAAGGCCATCACTCGCCCCGGCGGCAATAAACTGCTTGCGATCACGCTCCAGTAACCGATATTTGCGCCACAGTCCAGAAAATACGTGTCCGGCTGGGTGAGAACACGTTTTAAGGCAAAACCGATCTCCGGTTCGTAATTGAATCCGTTAATGAACAACCTGGACCAGTAGCCATCATTCAAATAGACCTGAAGCTTGCCGCCAAATGGCAATTCCAGCACAGCCGCATTGTGGCTGTCGAAGAGCGGCGCCAGGGCCCATGTCATTCGCTGCATGTCGCGATTGTGAAGGAAACCGGATAATGCGCCCGCAGTTCTGAGGCAAAATAGGTGCAACCCTGCAGAGTGTCCCGATACTTCCGTAACCTTGAGCTGTGAAGATATGCGCATGAAAGTCCTCGTCAGGTTTGGCATTCGACTGGAATCCTCTTTTAGCTCTAAATCGCTGGAATCGTAACGCCCTCAATGCACAAAAGACGGCCGGTACCCGCTTATGGGCATTCTGTAGACTGCCCGACTGAAGCGGGCCTTCCGACGAGAAAGATCGATAATTCCAATCAAGACAAAATAAAGGCCGACTTCATAACTCATCCAGCCGAGCACTCCGATGGACATAATGGATGTAATCCAGATGTGGATAATCATCACGTAAAGCCCGGCATTCTCCGGATTCGCTTTCCACTCCTTCAGCGTGTAGTAGGTGGTTGCAAGCAATAATCCCGAGCCGATAATGATCCCGATGAGACCGAGCCCGGTCAGTGTCTCCATGAAGCCGCTATGCAGCGAGCTTAACTCAAGGCTCGGATTATTGATATGCGAAAGAACCACCTTCCCGCCATCTCCGCCGCCATAGCCCAGGATGGGATGCTGCTCCCATGCGCGGAAAGCCGCCCCCCACATTATTACCCGGCCGCTAAGGCTTTCAATATTTTCCTGAGAACGACCTTGTAACATTACCTTCATGACGCCGTTTCGAAATATCCAGAGCGCGGTGCCGAAGACGGCTATGAAGCCGACCATGAGCACCTTGGAGCGTCTAAGGAGAACAATGGTTATGCCTAACGCGAGGATTCCAAAAGAAGTGCGACTGGATGCAAAGGCGAAAATAAACAAGGCATAACTCATCTGAAGCCAGGCTCCCCGCCAGCTTATTCGCTTTGCCAGCCATTGGCCAAATACCGTTAGGAAGAGCGCGCTCGCCATATAGCCAATGCCATTCCCTGAAACGAAAGGAGCGGTTGCCGTTGTACTTGTTACGAGGCCGGGACGCTCATATACAAACATGGGGATACGGGCTATGAAGCCAAGAGTAGCAAGCAAGGCGACCATAGAGATGATGAGAAAGGTGATTTGCCCCAGTGCTTCAAGGCGCCTGCCGGCGTCAGAACCTTTTGAAGCTTCCAGAAGAATCAAGGCGCCCACGATCATCTCAAATGATTTCCCTAAGGTGATGATCAAATCGGACGACCAAAGGCAGGATGCCAGATATAAAAAAGAAAAGACTGCGAACCAAAAGCGAAGGTCGCGCATGCCGACCTTCGCAATTCCGGGTTTAGCCAGTACAAATATGAGAGCCGTGATACTAAAAGGAGCGCGGATGAGCAATATCGCGAGCACGCTCTGATGCATCTGTTTACCTTGACCAAAGTCTAAAGCTGAGCCTAAGCTCGCGATCATGAGGCAAAGCAGCGCCCAACCCGGGAATCCAGCCGCCGCGAAAGCCGAATGCCAAGCGCGAAAGTTCCACGGGAGTATGGAAAATCTCATCAGCAATGATCCAGAGTCATTTCAAGGAATAGACAGTGGCAAAGGCGGCCTCGTCGATAATGGAAGCTCCAGTGGTGAGTGCGGTTTTTAACTTACTGACAGGCACATAGACGATATCCTGCGCCTGCAGGCGCAGCGGTATCTCCTTTCCTTCGGAGAACTTCTTGTAGTTGACCGGATACTCGACATATGTCCCGTCAGGGTTACGCCGGATGACCCGGATAGATTTCACCTCGGCTTGAAGGGTTGTGCCATTGGCAAGCGAGAGGGCCTGGGCGACATCGAGCTTTCCATCCTCTTGCATAAGGTAGCCGCCGGGGCGAGTCACGGCTCCAAGGACATAGACGATGCCAGCACGCGGCACAATCACCGTATCGCCATCATGGAGCATCACCTTCGCAATCGACGACCCATCGCTATTGCGGCCATAGGGGTAAGCATCGATCGTCAAGCGACCGTCGATCAGATGGCGAACCTGCACCACGCTGCCCGCCATTGGCGTCTCGCCGCCGACCTGCGAAAGAACATCGAGAAGCGAATGAGGCGCGAGCAATTGTACCCGGCCGGGCGCCTGTACCTCGCCCATCACTGCAACGATAAACGGCGCATACTGCTCGATGTTGACTGTGATCTGCGGATGGATGAGAATTTGCGCTGAGGCCAGCCTGTCCTGAATGAGCTGGCGCGCCTCGGTAAGAGTAGTGTCTGCTACATGAATCGATCCGGCGAGCGGGAAGTCAATGTTGCCGGCGTCGTCAACCCGGAGCTCGCCCGAAAGCTCGGGCGTGTCATAAGCCTGAATGTTCAGGAGGAATCCTGGGGCGATCTTGAGCTTGGAGAAATCTTCCGGCACCGCCGTGAGTGCGCCGCCCAAAGCCAACCCCTTCGCGGCGCTTGCGCCGGCAGAGGAGGTTCCGGCAGATTGTCCTAAACCGGAGATTGAGCTGCCGATCGCGGGTCCCTGCTGCTGGGCTGATGCAACCGGGACAGCGAGGACCATGAGCGTGGCCAATGAGAATCCAATACGAGTGGCGCGGGTCACGAGTTGGAATTCTCCTCTCCGTAGTATTTGGAGTCTCCATAATATCCGTATGTATAGTAGTACTCAACCGATCTTGTATCGACCGCGTTGAGAACGAAGCCGAGTTGCCGGCCTGCACTGCGGTCCATCCATTCGGAGATGCGGGCCAGCACTGTTCGCGCAGTCGTTCCGGAGCGGATCACCACGATAGTGCCGTCTACCTTGGAAGAGAGAATAACCGCGTCGGTCACAAGAAGTATGGGCGGACTATCGATGAGGATGAGATCATACCGCCCGCGCAGTAGGGTAAGAAGATTGTCCCAATGCGAAGACCCCACCAGTTCGGACGGATTCGGCGGCACTATGCCGGCCGGGAGCGCCCAAAGATTTTCGACTGCGCTATGCGGCCGAACCGCGGTCTCAAACGAAACACGCCCAGTGAGAACCTCGCTGAGGCCGGGATTCTTCTGGACTCGAAACAACCGATGCACCTTGGATTTGCGCATGTCGGCGTCAACAATCAGAACGCGCTTTCCCTGCTGTGCAAATGCGATAGCGAGGTTATAGCAAACCATGCTCTTCCCGTCATTGGGCAAGGGACTGCTGACAATCATAGCCTGCAGCGGACTGTCAATGGCGGATAGTTGAATCGCTGTCCGCAATGCACGATAAGATTCCGCGGCTGGCGCCTTAGGCTGGCTCACCAGCAGACTGGATTCCTGATACTCTGCAGAGGAAGCGGGTAGCGCATTATCTCCGGCGCGTATTAGCGGGATGGTAGCAAGAACGGGATAACCGGAAATCTGCTGAACTTGTTCCGAAGTTACGACAACATCATCTAGATTCTCCCTGATGAAGGCGCCCGCGATCCCCAGCAACAAACCGGCGCCGAATGCAATAGCTGGGTAGATAAGCCAGTCTGGCCGCGCCTGTTTCGCAGGCGGACGAGCCGGATCCACGAGATCGAGGTTCGTAGCCTTGACGCCGGCCGTTACCCCTGCCTCCTGCAGCCTGGTGTGAAGTTCTTCATAGAGGACGTGGCTTGAGATCGCCTCGCCCGCTAGTATCTCCAACTGCACCATGCTGTCGTTGAGTTTGTTTACCACGTCCTCTTGTTTGGTATACTCTTCGCGAATTCCTTCTTCTGCCTTCTGTGCAAGGGTCAGATCGTTCTGGGCACGTTGATTGATGCGCTGCAATTCCTGGTGAATCTGTTCATCGAGAGCAGTAAGTTGACCTTGAAGCTCACCCAAACGAGGGTTCTTCGCCCCATATTTAGTAGCAATGTCGCCATAGTTCACCTTGATGGCCGCTTCCTGTTCGCGAAGAGCTTGCAGCACTGCCAACCCATTGCCCTGGCTGATAACCGCGGATCCCCCTCCCATCGAAGACAGGTCGCTGCTCCCGAGCCCGAGCACAACCTCAGGACTTTGCGTTTGCGTAAGATGATAAATCGCTTCTTTTGCAATCCGATTTGCCTCGGCAGAAGTCAACTCCGCATTCAAGGCGGCGAGTTTGTCGACTGCTGGAATATGAACCCCACCACCGGCGCCGGAAGCACCTCCTCCTCCTCCAGAGGAGCCGGAAGCGCCGTTTGCTTCCATGCTCATGCCCAGCATGAGCACAGTCAACCCAGTTTTCCGCTCGTAATCTGCCAGCTTGCGCTGCGAATCATCCACATTCGCTTTTAGAGTGCTCAGTTGACCGGAAAGCCAGTCAGAGGCTCTGGCTGTAGATTGGTAATGCATCTCGAGATATTCGTGGATGTAAGTGTTCACGATGCAATTCGCGATGGCAGCCGCTCTTTCGGGATCATAATCGCGGTAAGTGACCTCGATAAGCCGGGTGTCCTGCTCGGGATCGACTTTAAGGCGCCCCGAGATAAGCTTGAGTATCCGCTCTCTTGTGGCAGGAGCCTTTTCGAGGGGAAGACCACGCTCGGCGTTGATTTTTGCGTTCCCACCGAACCATCCCGGTTTGTATTGATAAGGCTCTACGCTCTGTAGATTCAGTTCGCTGACAACCTGGAGAAGAATGGTGTCGGTTTGAATAACAGCGGTGTTCGTCTGAATTTCGGTCTTTACGTCGTCCGAGCCGCCAAGGGCCGACGCCATGCCGGCGAGAGAACCCAGATCCAGGCCGCTCGAGGTATCTTTGTCTACGAGCAACGTCGCCGTCGACTTATACTGCGGGCGCATAACAATACATACCAGCAGCCCAAGCGCAAGCGCTCCGAGAGCAAACGACAGTATGAAATACTTTCTTTTGCGCCAAACGCGCAATATATCTCGCAGGGACTCCTCTTCATGCACCCGCCCGAGAGGATCAGATTCGAAAGGCGGGCTAGGTCCTTGAGGAGAACGGGGAGAGATTTTCGAACTTCCTTGGCTCATTAGATTCTGTTCGCAGGACGAACAACTCCTGACACCCGGTGGATTCTGACCCAATTTCCGTGTATTTGGAGTATAGCGTCCGGTGATATTGAGGTCAATCGAAAAAACTCGCGGTGTCTGTTTTTAGTCCATCGCACGCGGCAATCACGAGCGAACTCCGGTAGCATGTTCCGATTCAGGCTTCAGTAGAAGGCCGGACTGGACGCTGTAACGGCCGAACACAAAATCCGACAGGCTTCGGTCTGAGCGTTTCGACGGCCTGGCGAACCGCATCGGGCCGGGGCGTCTTCACCACAATCACGTCGGCGGCATCGAACGTCGCGGGCTGGATTCCGATCGTCTTGGTGATCCATGAAAGGGAAGAATAACTTCCAGTTGCTGCCCCCGGATTCTCTCGTCGAATTGACGTACATGCAGTTGCCCTCCATTCCGACGTGGCGGAGGGCGCGGACGGCATTTTTTCATATATGCTAAGGTAAGGCTCCGGATGAACGTAACCGACACGGTTCTATCCGCTGCCGGAGTTGTAGCAACCTGCGTGGTACCAGAGTAACGATCTCAAGACAGGATAATTCGGGGACAGAATGAGCGCGAAAGGCACACTCCGGGAACAAATTCGGAATGGCTTCCTTCGGCAATTGCTCGGACGAGAAATCTGGGCGCTGAGCGACCAGGCGGTTGTCAGCGGGACGAACTTTTTGACCAACGTGATGCTCGCCCGCTACATGGGTCTGCGCGAGTTTGGAGTCTTCGCGCTCGCGTGGATGTCTGTGATGTTTGTAAACAGTCTCCAGTATGCGCTCATCATGGCGCCGATGATGAGCGTTGGGCCCAAGCAGGAAGAGAGGAATAGGCCTTCGTACTTCGGCGCTGTTGTCTTCCAGGAGCTTGTTCTCGTTTCTTTCTGTTTCGTTCTCGTCTTCGCCGCTTTGAAGGTTTCCAGCAACTACTTTCCACATGCGGATTTGCAGCGGCTCGCGCTGCCCCTCGCGGTGTCCGCGTTTGCCTATCAAATGCAGGACTTTATTCGGCGCTATTTTTTCGCCACCCGGCAGAGTCGTTACGCATTTGTCGATGACGCTCTCAGCTACCTTACCCAACTGCCCATC
This sequence comes from Occallatibacter sp., assembly GCA_049509715.1. GTDB lineage: Bacteria > Acidobacteriota > Terriglobia > Terriglobales > Acidobacteriaceae > Telmatobacter. The sequence continues at coordinate 12,264 of JBEKZR010000034.1, forward strand.
CTGTTTCTGCTGCATAGAGCCGGAGATCTGAACAGCGCGACGGCGTTATGGGTTATGGCGGGGACCTCGATCGTCGGGATGGTGGCGGGATGGTTCTGGGTGGAGCCGATCGAGTTCAAATGGGAGTGGATCAAGGCCATCTCGCGGCGGCACTGGAGGATTTCCCGCTGGCTCGGCGCCTCGGCCCTGCTGCAGTGGACTTCCGGCAATCTTTTTGTGATTGCTGCTCCGGTCTATTACGGAGCAGCGGCAGCGGGCGTTCTGAGAGCTTCGCAGAACCTGATGGGTGTGACGCACGTATGGTTTCAGGGGCTGGACAACGTCGTTCCAGTTGAAACGGCGCGCCGCCTTCGCGAAGGCGGGGTGCACTCCATGCTTGCCTACACCCGATCGATTCTGTTAAAGTGGGGCGGATTGACCTTGTTATTCGCAACAATCATGGCCGTGGCACCCGGCTTTTGGTTGCGGTTGACGTACGGATCTGAGATGGCTCAGTATGGATACATTCTGCGGCTGTATGCTTTGATTTACGTCTTGATCTTTGTTGGTGGCCCGTTGCGTGCCGGGCTTCTGGCCATGGAGTTTACGGTGCCGATTTTCTGGTCTTACCTGGCAATGACATCATTTGCAATCGTCTTCGCGTTTCCGATGGCGAAGTGGCTTGGATTGAGCTGTTCGCTGCTCGGAGTTCTTGGAACGCAGATTTTGTTTCAAAGTATCGTCGGTGTCACCCTGATCGTGAAATCAAGGCGCGTCGCGCAGGAAGCGGGTCTCGCGTCGCTACCTCCCGCTGCGGCAAGTGAGTGACCCGTCTTGCGGGTGGCGAGCCGGCATCTCATCCATAATCGGAGGAGAAACTCCGCCTGTTTCACTTATAGGGACAATTTGCCGGGAGATTCCCCATTGATTCAACCACTTGCCGCTTATGCGGACAAAACGACAATTCGCGCATTGCTTGAAGCACTTGATAGGGAATGCTCCAGTTATTGTCTCCTTGCAGGGTATGAGGAACTGCCGGTCACGGTTTGTTCCGATATTGACTTCATGGTCAGTCAGCAGGATTTTGAGCGTCTCCCGCAGATTTTAAGCTCATTTGCCCGAGAGGTCGGGTTTCGCCTGGTGAGGAACATCGAGCATGAGACGACGGCCTGTAGTTACGCCCTGGCGCAGAGCCAACCTGGCCAGGCTCTCTTTCTCCATCCAGACTCGTGCTCCGATTACCGCAGGGCTAACAGGACGTGGCTCCGGCCAGAAGTGGTTCTGGCACGTCGGCGCATGCATCCCAATGGATTCTGGATCCCTGCGGCGGCCGATGGTTTTCTTTATTACTTGATTAAACGCATCGAAAAACTGAGCCTTGAGGAGCGGCACACGCAACAGCTCAGCCGCCTTTTTTCCGAGGACCGGCTGGGCTGCACAGAGGCGCTAACGCAGCGCCTCACGACCACATCGGCGCAATTGGTTGTGGAAGCGGCCCGTTCCGGCGACTGGCAGCCGGTGATAGGAGTTATTCATGAGCTACGCGAGGAACTTCTGGCACGTGCTTCCGTGGACTCCCTGAGAACAAAACTTGGAGAATTAAGGCGGAAAATTCGGCGCGTGGTTCAGCCGACGGGTTTGTGCGTCGCCGTTCTGGGGCCGGATGGTAGTGGGAAGTCCAGTGTGATCGAGCAATATCTCCCGGCGGTTGCACAGGTATGCACCGGGACTACTTGTTTTCATCTGCGGCCTCACCTGCTTCGCGGCTTGTCTGAGGGACAAACGGACAGCACGGATCCCCATGGGCAGATTCCACGTGGGGCGCTGATGTCCACTGCCAAGCTGCTGTTTCTGTGGGCCGATTACGTGCTGGGCTATTACCTTCGTGTGCGCCCGCTCCTGATGCGCACCACGCTGGTCGTCTTCGACCGCTATTATCAGGACCTGCTGATCGATGCGCGGCGCTTTCGCTACGGCGGGCCGCAGTGGTTGGCGCGCCTGGTTGCCGCGCTGATTCCCATGCCGGATCTGATGCTCGTCCTGGATGCGCCGGCTCATGTGCTCCAGGCCAGAAAGCAGGAGGTCTCCGCGGAAGAGTCCGCGCGCCAGGTCGAGGCCTATCGAGCCGTGGCCAATTCCCCTGCTCTTCGCGGACGCGCTGTTCTGGTCGATGCGGCGCGCCCTCTGGAGCAGGTGGTTTATCAATGCGCGGATCGAACACTGGCCTTGCTGGCAATGCGCACGGCAAAGCGGCTTCATCTGGACTGAGACGGGAATCGCGCTGCTTTTCAACAACTAGCCTTGGCTTTTCGGCAGAAGTGTTTTTTGGGTCTTGCAATCTGCCTCATTAGCGATAAAACCCCCTGGAGTTGGGGCAAAGAAGGAGATGCCTGGTGGATATGCTAACCTCCAAACACACTAGGGAGGCTATTCAACTCGCGCTGGCATTAATGTTTCTTCTGCCCTCCCTGGCATTTTGCCAAGGGAATCCTGTTCCGTATAAGAGTCAGATTGGCAAGACTATGACTCTAATCCCATGGCAAGGACGAAAAGTTGCCGTTCTCACCCAGAACGCCAAGCGTGATCCTCGCATAATGAAGATACTAGTGCGCGCTCTCGACAAGGCTTACATGGTCTATGAGCAGATCACAGGCTCTGCTCCCGAACCGAATTCAGGGGCGACGCTAAATGGCCTCGACATTGTTGCTGAAGTCCCGGACGCAGACACTGCTTGTGGTGGAGCCGCATGCTCGTATCTAGGCAGTTTGGGATCGGAAATCGGCACGACCTATTTTAACCAACTCTATGGCGGCATTAGGTCGCGCGGCGAATACGATCAAGCCATGTTCTACGAATTTGGACGGACATTTTGGTTTTACCAGGATCAGCTAGGGAGAATTGATCCATTTGTTACTGGTTTTGCAATCGCAAATCGTTTTATATCCTTAGACCGCGCCAATTTGAAAGGGGGGCCTTTCGGCAAACTCAGCTATTCCGAATTTGAACAGTCTATTCTTGTTGATCTCCTGGAAAACTACCTTGAGAATCCCAACCTAACATGGCGTAATACCCTTCTCGCGGAAAAGCCGCCGCCCAACCAATACGGATGGAGTGCCGCAGACTTGGCTGGCGCAATGATCTATCGTGTCTACCGCGACTCTGGGTTCGCCCGATATCGAGCCTTTTGGAAGGCTCTAAGGAAACAGCACGCAGCGCAAACCCCAGACGATGCTGTCCGCGCGTTCATAGTCGCAGCCAAGGCCACAACTGGTCGAGACTACGGTTTCCTTTTTAAAGATGCTACTGAGCGCACTAGATGACCTCGCGAAAGGGTCGTGTTCTGATTAAGTTTCATTCCCAAGAGGTTTGCTATAAATCTCCGATTCGACGGCGTATAGGCCGACAAAAGGCGATCTTTTGCCGGCCTGCAGGCAGACAAAAGGAGGAGGAATGAAACGGTCACGCGCGGAACAGGGCATTTGCCGACCTATAGGCAGACCTATCGCGGATTAGCAGCCTTCTGCTGCGCAATCCACGAATCGATGCGGCCACTGAGCACATCCAGCGGCAGGGCGCCCGAGTCCAGCACCTGGTCGTGGAAGGCGCGGATGTCGAAGTTGCCGCCAAGGGCCTTTTTCGCGTTATCGCGCAGCTCCAGAATCTTGAGCTGACCGATCTTGTAGGCCAGGGCCTGGGCGGGCCAGGCGATATAGCGGTCCACCTCGGACTGAACGGACGTTTCGTCGATGGCCGAGTGGTCGTGGAAGTACTGGACCATCTGCTCGCGGGACCAGTGGCGGGAGTGGACGCCGGTATCGACGACGAGGCGGATGGCGCGCCAGATGTCGGCCTCCAGGCGGCCATAGTCGGAGTAGGGGTCCTGGTATAAGCCGACATCCTTGCCCAGCCGCTCGGCGTAGAGCCCCCAGCCCTCGGAGTAGGCCGTGTACCCGCCATATTTGCGGAAGGTGGGAACGTCGTCCAGCTCCCGGGCAATGGAAAACTGCAAATGGTGGCCGGGAAGGCCCTCGTGGTAAGCGATGGCCTCGACGGAGTCGAGGTTGCGGTCCGTGGCGTTGTATGTGTCAATGAACAGGCGTCCGGGGCGGCTGCCGTCGGGCGCGCCGGTTTGGTAGTAGGCGGGCGCGGAGGTCTTTTCAAGGTAATCGGGAACCGGAACGACTTCAAACTTCGCCCTGGGCAGCCGGCCGAAGAGTTGCGGCAGCTTGGCTTGCATCGGAGTCAGGTAGCCGCGATAGGC
>JBEKZR010000340.1:0-4103 GCA_049509715.1 Occallatibacter sp.
CTTGCGTAAGCGGGCGCACGCCGCCTTCGCCCTGGATAGCTTCAAGAAGAATGGCGCAGACTTCATTGGAGAACTTGGCGCGCAGATCGGCCACGTCGTTGAACTTGAGAAACTCGAAGCCGGGAACGACCGGGGCGAAGGGCTCGCGGTACTTCTCCTTGTGAGTGGCCGAGATGGAGCCAAAGGTGCGTCCATGGAAACTCTGCTCGAGAACCAGGAATTTGGTTCCGATCTTCCTGCCTTCTTCGCGCAGAACTCCGGCGTGAGCGCGCGCCAGCTTGAGCGCGGCCTCGACGGCTTCAGTGCCCGAGTTGGAAAAGTATGCGCGGTCCATGCCGGTGCGCAGGGTGAGCCGTTCGGCCAACGGCACCTGCTTCTCGTTGAAGTAGTAGTTGGAGGCGTTGATCAGCGTGCAACTCTGTTTGGCGATGGCTTCTTCAATCGCCTTGCTGCGGTATCCGAGCGCGTTGACGCCGATGCCACTGAGCAGGTCGAGATAGCGATCGCCGTTCTCGTCGATCAGATGGACGCCCTCGCCCGCCACAAATAAAACAGGAAAGCGATCGTAAGTATGGATGAGCAGCCGCGCTTCGGCGGCTTGAATTTCTTCGAGCTTGGTCATTTTCTTCTCCTCAGGCCACCATCACTTCGGTGCCGTATGCTACGCGGGAACTGCACAGATCAGGCAACGATCCGGCAGCCTCGGCGGGTAAAATGCGAACGCGCTTGACGCCGTTCAATAAAGCCTCGCGGCAGGCGCTGAGCTTGGGCAACATGCCGCCGGAGATGACGGCGCTCTTGGCCATCTCGGCGATCTGATCGATGGAGAGCCATCGGAGCACCTCGCCGTTCACGCCCTTGACGCCGGGAACGTCGGTGAGGAATACGAGGGCGTCGGCGCGGCAGGCAATGGCGCAGGCCGCGGCCATCTCGTCGGCGTTGACGTTGTAATACTCGCCGTCGAAGCCGAGGGCCATGGAAGAGATCACCGGCACGCCGTTCAGATTCCAGATGGCCTCAATCCAGCGCGGATCGCTGGAGACGATCTCGCCCACGTAACCGAGGTCGGGCGCGGTGCGCTTTTTGCGGGCGCGGAAGAGCAGGCCGTCGCCGCCGGAGAGACCCACGGCCGGCTGACCGAGCGCGCCGAGTGCAGCGACGAGACCCTTGTTCACTTTGCCTGCGAGGACCATCAGCGCCACGTCGCGGGTCTCCGCATCGGTGACGCGCAGGCCGGCGATGAACTCGCTTTGCTTGCCCAGCGCCTTGAGCATGCGGGTCAACTGCGCGCCGCCGCCGTGGACCACAGCCACCTGATGGCCGTCGCGCACCAACTCGGTGATGGCGCGGGTGCACCCTTCCAGGAGCGACGGAGTCTCCAGGCCCGCTCCACCCAATTTGACGACGTACTTCATTCCAGGCCCTCCACGGCACATTTCATTCGAGACCTTCCGCGGCGATTTTCATTCAAGGCCTTCGGCCTCAGGCCAGCCCAGCATGACGTTCAGATTTTGCACGGCCTGGCCGGACGCGCCCTTCAACAGGTTGTCAAGACAACTGACGATGACGGCGCGACGGCCGTCGGCGGCCAGTTGGAAGCCGATGTCGGCGTAGTTGGTGTGCACCGAGTACTGAATCTGCGGCAACGCTTTGTCGTAGAGGCGCACCATCGGGCTGCCGGCAAAGAACTCATGGTAGACGCGGGAGATGGTTGCCGCCGTCTGCGTCTGGCGGAAGCGGACGTAGACGGTGGAGAGAATGCCACGCGGAATGGGCAGCAGATGGGGCGTGAAGACGATCTGGCTCGAATCGACGCCGATCTGCTCCAGCAACTCGCCGGTGTGGCGATGGGTGAAGGCGCCATAGGCGGAGAGATTGTCGGCCACGGACATGAAGTGCGTCCTGGCGGTGGGGACCTTGCCCGCGCCGCTCAGGCCGCTCTTCGAGTCGGCTACGATGCCGTGATCCAGGTCAAGGAGCCCGGCGGCCACCAGCGGCCGCAGAGGCAGAATGACGGAGATCGCATAACAGCCGGGATTGGCGACGAGGCGTGCTCCGGCGATTTGCGCGCGATGCAGCTCAGGCAGGCCGTAGACGGCCTGTGCCTGGGTTTCCGCGGCCAGTGCGGAGCCTTCATCCTCGAAGGCGTAAACCGCGCGGTTGGCCGCTTCATTCAGCCGCCATGCGGCGCTCAGGTCAATGACCCGCAGACCGCGCTGAAGCGCCTCCGGCGCCCACTCGCGAGACTGCTCGTGGGGAGTGGCGAAGAACAGAACCTCAACGCCGCGGCTCAAGAGCAGTTCCCACGAGAAGGGCTCCTGCTTCAGGTTGCCGCTGCCGCTGCTGTCGGCTAGTTGGGGATGAATTTCGGCCAGAGGCACGCCGCCGCGGGCCGCATCCTTTTCATCCACGCGCCCGGCAAAGACGGGAGGCTTGCCCTTCAGGCGTGGATGGCGCAGGAGCAGCCTAGCCAACTCGGCGCCCGCGTACCCTGTCACTCCCACTACCGCTGTTTGCACTGTTTCTTTCATGATTCCAGCATCGTCCTCAATCGGGATTCCACATCGCTTGCCCGGCGAACGTCGGGGCAGATCACCAGCACCGTGTCGTCGCCGGCGACGGTGCCCACTATCTCCGGCCACCCCTCATAGTCCATGGACGCGGCCACCGGCTGGGCTCCACCCATCACCGTGCCGATGACCACCTGATTCATAGCCTGGCGCACGCGCAGGCCAAAACTCTCCATCACCTCCGCCACAGAGGGCGGACCGTCGTCTTCCACCGCCGTGGCGGCTCCATTGCCGTTGCCGTTGGGCAAGGAATAGCCGCCCGGGCCTTTGGAGAGACGCAGTTCGTGAATATCCCTCGAAAGCGTGGCCTGGGTGACTGCGAAGCCGCGTCGTCGCAGCTTGCGGCGCAGCTCGTCCTGGTTGGACACCAGAGAGCCGGCCACCAAATCCCGTATCGCTTTGTGCCGCTGAAATTTCATCGCCGCTGGTTGAATTGCCGGTCTCCGCCCGCGGTCAAACAAGAAAGAGCGTCTCGCATGAGGCGGAGATATTTGTATAAATATACACCAGCCTGCATAAGTATGCAATACCGATCTCGAAAATTTTTCAGAAAATATAAACCGGCGCCACAGAGTATAGAGGTTAGCGCGGCTTTTGCAGGAATGCGATGCGCATCTCCGCAACCTCGATCCGGTTCAGGCCGGCCTTGACGCTTGGGTCGGCGGCAGCCAGGGCGCGGGCCTCGTCTTCGCCGGCGGCCCAGACGGCCAGAACGCCATAGACTCCTCTGGAATCGAGCACCGGCCCTCCGAAGACGCAGACACCCTTTTCCAATAAGCCTTTCCAGTAGGGAAGTGCTGATCCATCAGCTTCTGCTCGGCCTCGGTCGTGTCCTTGTCGAAGGTGGGCCGGGGCGGGATCAGTCGGATCAACCAGGCCTTCCGCGCAGGCGGGAGCTGGCTGGCTGGGGCAGACTGAGCGGCAGCCGACGGCATGGCGGCAGGTGAGTGGGCATTCATGACCGGCAGCATAACACGCGGGAGGGTTCCCGAAGCGCGCCGAAGGGATGCAAGGGGCATACCGGCGGTTGCGCCGCATTTCTGTTGCCGCCCCTCCCGCACCACGGCTCCGCGCTGATACACTCCCGGAGTGGCCGCGGTTGAGGATCGTCCGCGTCCCCTAACCGGATCAAATGACACCTATCGGTTCGCTTACCACCATCAATGACCTCTTTCGCCGGGTCGCCGCGGCAGCCAACCCGCGCGCCGTGCTGTGGCAGGACGAGTTTGGACAATGGCAACCCATTTCCTCAGACCAGATTTACCAGCGGGTAAGAGCGCTGGCCCAGGCCTTTCTCAGCTGGGGCGCGCAAAAGGGCGACCGGATCGCCTTGATCAGCGAGAATCGCTGGGAGTGGGCCGTCAGCGACTTCGCCACGCTGGCCATAGGCGCCGTGGATGTGCCCATCTATCCCACGCTCACCGGCGAGCAGGAGGCGGTGCTGGTGGCTGACGCCGGCTGCCGGATCGCCGTGGTCTCAACCCGGCAGCAGTTCGACAAGCTGAACGCGGTCCGCGGACAAACGCAACTGGA
>JBEKZR010000341.1:0-4086 GCA_049509715.1 Occallatibacter sp.
GCTGCGGCGACGGTTCCGCGGCTGGTTTGGCGGCGGGTTGAGTTGGAGGCCTTGCGGCGGGACCGGTCATGGGCGGGGTTGCGGTTGGTTTGACGAGAGCGTTGATCTTGACTGGCTTGGCGGGTGAGCCGCCCGCGGATGGTAGCGCGGCGCCAGGCGGTTTGACCGCGGCTTTGAGGGATTGGCTGTCCGGCGCGTTGCCGAGGAACTGCTCGTTGTCCTTGCCGGCGATGGCTACGCGCATCACGTTCATCCATATGGGCAGGGCGGCGAGTGCGCCGGTTTCCTTTTTACCCAGGGACTCGCGGCTGTCGTAACCGACCCAGACACCGCAGGTGATGGAGGGGGAAAAGCCGAGGAACCAGGCGTCGGTGTATTCGCTGGTGGTGCCGGTTTTGCCGCCCAGGGGGTGGTTGAGCTGGGCGGCGGCGGCGCCGGTTCCGTGTGCGGTGACGGCGCGGAGAAGAATCATCATGGTGCGCGCAGTCTGCTGGCTGATGACGTTGTCCACCGCCGGCCGGTCTTCCCAGAGGGTGACGCCGTCGGCGTTGGAGACCTTGCGGACGAGTCGGGGCGCCACGCGGAGGCCGTCGTTGGGAAAGACGGCGTAGGAGGCGACCTGCTCCTCAAGCGTGATTTCGACCGCGCCGATAGCGACGGGGAGATAGGCGGGAATGTTGGTGGTGACGCCGAAGCGGTGGGCCACGTCGATGACGTTGTGAATGCCAACGCGGGCGGCCAGCTTGAGAGCGGGAATATTGCGCGACTCGGCGAAGGCGTTGATAAGGGTCATCTGGCCTTTGTAGTCGTTCTCGTAGTTATGCGGGGTATAACTGCCGAAGCTGACCGGGGCGTCGACGATGATGTCGGTGGGCTTGGCGCCGTCTTCGATGGCCGCGGTGTAGACGTAGGGTTTGAAGCTGGAGCCGGTCTGTCTTTCCGCTTGTGTGGCGCGGTTGAACTGGCTGAGCGCGTAGTCGCGTCCGCCGACCATGGCGAGGACGTCGCCGTTGGTGTTGTCCATGGCCATGAGAGCCCCCTCGGCGCCGGAGTCCTGCTCGAGGGTGGCGCGGTGAGCAGCGCCGTCCACGACGTCAGCCAGGTGAACGTAGATGATGTCGCCGGGCTTGACGAGGGCGTTGCCGAAGCGCTGGCCGGTCCACTTCCAATCCGCGGGCTGCAGGACGATCTCGTCTGGGCCGACACTGGCGTGAATCTCGAGGGGCAGGGCGCTTGTGACCAGGGCATGGACGTAGTCGCCGGGACGGGCCTGCACGGCCCAGTCGGGGTGTTTGTAGTCTTCAATGGCTGTGCCGGCTGCGAGGACGTTTTCGAGCTTGCCCTTCCATCCATGCCGCCGCTCGTAGGCAGCCAGGCCATCGGCCACGGCGCGGTTGGCGGTCTGCTGCAGGTCGAGGTCAAGGGTGGTCTCGACCTTGAGGCCGGCCTCGTGGACCTGTTCGGTCCCGAATCGTTTTTCGAGCTCGCGGCGGACTTCTTCCTGGAACCAGGGCGCGGCCGAGCCCACCGGCTGGGCGATATGCAGGCCCAGCGGTGCATTGCGGGCCTGCTCGGCCTGGACGTGGGTGATGACTCCGTCGGATTCCATTTCACTGAGGACGAGATTGCGGCGGCGCAAGGCTTTGTCAGGATTGAGCAGCGGCGAAAAGGCGACGGGTGCCTTGGGCAGGCCGGCCAGCAGAGCCGCTTCAGTCAGGTTGAGATCTTTAGCGTGTTTGGAGAAGAGAAACTCCGAGGCGGCCTCGAAACCGTACATGCCGTGGCCGAGGTAGATTTGGTTGCCGTAAAGGGTGAAGATCTGCTGCTTGGTGAAGGCGCGCTCGATCTGGATGGCAAGATAGGCCTCCTGGACCTTGCGGGCGGCGGTGCGCTCGGAGGAGAGAAAGAGGTCGCGGGCCAACTGCATGGTGAGGGTGGAAGCGCCCTGGATGCGTCCGTGAGAGCGGATATCATGCCAGACCGCGCCCATGACGCGGAAGGTATTGATACCCCAGTGGGACTCGAAGCTCTTATCTTCAATGGAGATGACGGCCTGGCGGAGGATGGGGGCAAAGCCGTCGTAGCCGACAATCTCGCGGCGCTCGAGGGCAAAGGAGCCGATGATGCGGCCCTTGCGGTCATAGAGATCGGTGGTGGTGGAGGGGCGGAAGCGCTCGAGGTCGCTGATCTGGGGCAGATCGACGGAGTAGACCAGCGTGAGGCCGGCCAGCGAGCCGGTGATGACGGCCAGAATGAGCAAGACGGCGAGGGCGAAGCGGCCGGCCAGCTTGCGGTGGCGGTGCGGGGGAACCGGCTCCACATGCGGCCAGTGCTGGCGGCGTGGCCGGACAAGGGGTTGCGGTTCGAGAGGCTGTGAAGGGGTGGCAGCCAAGCGATTCAGGCCTCATGAGCATTTCTCCCAAAGACGCGGGGGAGAAGATGCTTCAGCCTCAGGCTAGCATTTTCGCGTTACGAGAGGATGTGCGGAGGCGCACAGGCGAACCACGCGGTGCAAGGGCGGGACTGGCTGACGAGGTTTGCTAGATCCGCCCAGAGGTTCCGAGTCAGGCGCTTTTTGCCTTCAATAGCTGGAGGGCCTTGTCGAGCGCTTCGTCGCCCTTTGGGGGAGGCGCTTCTTCCTCTTCTTCCTCGATCGACGGGCCTACCAGCACATTGGGGGTGACGGCATCGTCCTGAATCTTTTTGCCGGCGGGGCTCTCGTACTTGGCTACGGTAAGCAGGAGGGCAGCGCCGCCGGGCAGCTCCATGGTTTTCTGGACCGAGCCCTCGCCGAAGGTGCGTTCGCCGACCACGTCGCCGCGCTTCAAGTCTCCAATGGCGGCGGCGGTGAGTTCAGCAGCGCCATAGGTGCCGCGATTGACGAGCACGGCGAGCGGGGCTCCGGTGACAAACTGAGCCGGATCGGCGGTGAAGGTCTGGAGGGGAAACTTCTGGCCTTCAAGCGTGGCCAGAGTTCCCTGCTTGAGGAAGAAGTTGGCCAGCCGGATTCCCTGCTGGGCGTCGCCGCCGGAAGAGTCGCGCAGGTCGAGAAGCACTTTGCGGTTCTTGCCGTCCGCTTTGAGTTTGGCGGCGATTTCGTCGACGCGGGCCGGGGTGAGCAGGCCGGGCTTGAGGTAAAGGATGGTGGAGAGTTCGTATTGCTGCTCGCCGAGCGCGGGAGGGGCGGTGATGGCGCGAGTGAGCGTCAGCTTGTCGGGGTCGGGTTTGCGCGGGCGGACGGCCGTGAGGTTGACGGTGGTTCCCGGCTTGCCATCGAGCATGAGGCGGATGACAGCCAGCGACAGCTCGCGGGTGGACTGGCCGCCGATGGACTCGATGACGTCGCCGTCGGAGAGGTGCTCCCTGTCGGCGGGCGAACCGGGCAGGACGCTGACGATGGTGGCGTATCCGAAGCGCTTGGAGACGATGACGCCGACCTGGGCGACACCGGTGGCGGGGCGCTCCTTGTAGATTTTGTACTCGGTCGGAGTGAGGTAGCTGGAGTCGGAGTCGAGGGACTCGAGCAGGCCGTGGAGAGCGCCGGTCGTGACGTCGTTGATGTTGGGCTCGGTGACGTAGTAGGTCTGAATCTTCTTGAGGACCTCGGCGTAGACGCGCATCTGGCGGTAGGAGCCATCCTGCTCGCCGCCGGCATGAACGCCAAACAGGCCAAATTCACCCAGGACAAAGCCGAAGCCGAGGGCGGCAAAGATTGCCACGGAAAGCACGAAGACAAAACGCTGGAAGAGTCGAGACACGCACACCACCGAGATGGCCCCTGGGGAAACGGGACACACACTCTATAGACGCAATGATAGCAAAAACAGCGGTCAGAGATCAGGGAGCAGGGATCAGAGGGCAAAGATCCGAGATCTTGGCGGCGCGCGGGAGCGGGTTGCTGGGGCGCTGGGAGGGCGAAAATTGGGGTTGGCGGGGGGAAAAGCCGGGATTTTCTGGTGGCGGAGGGCGGGATCGAACCGCCGACCTACGGGTTATGAATCCGTCGCTCTAACCATCTGAGCTACTCCGCCGGAAGGGGCGGCAGACCGGGGGGCCGGTCTGCCTAAGACGGGGCGGAGGGCGGTC
>JBEKZR010000342.1:0-4076 GCA_049509715.1 Occallatibacter sp.
CAACGGGCACGCCCATCCTCAGCGTGAATCTTGGACTCCTCGGATTCTTGACCGAGGTTCGCCTGGCCGACCTATATTCGACGCTGGAGGGGTGGCGCACGGATTGCCACGACCTGGATGAGCGGGCGATGCTGCATGCCGAACTATGGCGTGACGGCGCGTTGTGCTCCAGCTATGAGGCACTGAACGAAGTGGTGGTCTCCAAGGGCGACATTGCCCGCATGGGAGACTTCGCGGTGGAACTGGACGGCAAGAGTGTGGCCCGCTTCCGCGCCGACGGCGTGATCGTTTCCACCCCCACCGGTTCCACGGCCTATACGCTCGCCGCCAACGGTCCCATCCTGACGCCGGACGTGGATGCGATGGTGGTTACGCCCATCTGCCCGCACTTGCTTACGCTGCGGCCCATCGTGGTGCGCGGCGATGCCTCGCTGACAGTCCGGGTGGAGGGTATCCCGAACCAAGCGCTGCTGACCGTGGATGGCCAGCAGGCCGTCGGGCTGCAACGGGGCGACGAGGTGCGTTGCCAGAGGTCGCGCTACTCGGTGAAGCTGGTGAGGATGAGCAAGAGCGGCTTCTTTGATGCGTTGCGCAGCAAGCTGAGCTGGGGCGAGCGGTAAGTTTTTGGTAGATATCTACTACGGGCATGAAAAACCTGATCAAGGTAACGTTGTTGCTGGCGGTTCTGGTTGCCCAGCTCGGCGCGCAAAACGCCGCTCAGGCGCCGGCACAGGGAAGCGGTGTGGGCATATCAACCAGCAAACCAAATTGCGGAATGCACTACGGGAAATCATACTTCTTCCAGTATTGCGCCCCCAAGGGCTGGACTTTGGACGCTGGTACTAGCCATGGGGAAGGCATCGATGTATCGATCTATCCGGATGGCTCATCCTGGGATTCGGCCAGGGAATCTGGCACCATCATGTACATCACTACCTTCGATAAGCCGAACAATAAATACACAGTAGAGAAAGCCATGGCATTCGATGCTGACGATACGAAGCAGTCGGCGAAATCAGCCGTAATCGTAGTAAAGCAAGGGGAACCGATCAAGCTGGACGATCAAGTCGTGCCCGTACAAGTGTTTGCCCCCGGCGGCTTCAATCGCTATGAAGCTTCTGCCTATATTGACTCGCCAAAAGTCATCATCATGTTCGTAATGACCTCCAAGAACGTAGACGCTTTCAAGCGAGATTACCCGGCCTTTGTTCAATTTGTTCAGTCGTACAAATTCATGAGTTCCAACGTGACCATCCAGTACAAGTGAGGACGCTCTTGCAGTTTGGGCAGGGGGCGGCTCCACGGACTATACTCTCCTCTGTCGGATTTCTTTGAGAGGGAGTATGCCTATGTCTTCGCCCGCCGTAGCCTATGCCCGCCAGAACCACCCCCGCTTCTTGAATGAACTGAAGGACCTGCTGTGCATTCCTTCGGTCTCCACTCTGCCCGAGCACAAGGGCGACTGCCGTCATGCCGCCGAGGTGCTGGCCGCGGAACTCGCCCGCATCGGCATGGTACACGCGCGGCTCATTGAAACCGAAGGCCACCCGCTGGTCTATGCCGACTGGCTGCACGCCGCGGGCAAACCCTCCGCGCTCTTTTATGGCCACTATGATGTGCAACCAACCGACCCTCTGGAGGAGTGGCTCACGCCGCCCTTCGAGCCCACAGAACGCGACGGCAACCTTTACGCCCGCGGCTCAGCGGACGACAAGGGCCAGGTGTGGGCGCAGATTAAGGGGCTGGAGTCGCTGCTGGCCGCCAACGGCAAGCTGCCGTTAAACGTGCGCGTCCTGCTGGAGGGCGAAGAGGAGGTGGGCGGGGAGGGAATTGCCCGTTTTGTCGCCTCCAAGCCGGCAGAACTAAAAGCCGACTTTGCCCTGGTCTCCGATACCGAGTTGTTCGCGCCCGGCCTGCCGACTCTGTGCGTGGGGCTGCGGGGCATGATCTACACCGAGCTGGAGGTGCGCGGCGCCAAAACCGACCTGCACTCCGGCATGTACGGCGGCGCGGCGCCCAATCCGTTCGTCTCGCTGGCGCAGATTCTGGCCAAGCTCAAGGACGAGAACGGCCGCATTCTCATTCCCGGCTTTTACGACGACATCATCGCTCCCAGCCCCGAGGAGCTGGCCGCCTGGCGCAGTCTGCCCTTCGACGAAGAACAGTACCGCATCTCCGAGGTCGGTTCGCGCGAACTGGTGGGCGAGGCCGGCTACAGCGTGCTGGAACGCACCTGGGCCCGGCCTACGCTGGACGTGCACGGCATCCCCGGCGGCTTCACCGGAGCGGGCGCAAAAACGGTGATCCCCGCCAAGGCGCTGGCCAAGGTTTCCATGCGCCTGGTTCCGGGCATGACACCGGCCAAGGCCTTTGCCCTCTATAAGGGCTATGTCGAGAAGATCGCCCCTGCCAGCGTCGATGTCGAGGTGCGGCTGATTCACTCCGGCGACCCCTGCCTGATTCCCGTCGACAACCCCTACATTCGCGCGGCCACCCGCGCGCTCAAGGAGGTTTGGGGCAAGGAGACGGTCTTCATCCGCTCCGGCGGGTCGATTCCGATTGTCGGAGACTTTGACCGCCACCTGGGCATGCCCAGCGTGATGATGGGCTTCGGCCTGCCCGACGACAACATCCACGCCCCCAACGAAAAGTTCCATCTGAAGAACTTCGAGCTGGGGATCGAATCGATCGTGCGTTTCCTGGAAGAGGCCGGCAAATGAGACTCTTTCCTAATTCCTCACCTGGAGCCGCTTCGCCCAATCCAGGCCGATAGGGGCGAAATCATTAAAAAGATCATTATGGCCGTGAGCTGGAAGTGAATAAAACTGCCGGGGCTCATTTGCCAAGAAATAAAGCTGCTGACCTTGGGAGGGAGGGATTTGTTGGTCCTTGGCGCCATTGACAATCAAAACGGGCACATGAATATTCATCATCTTTTTGACATTCTCAAAGCGGTCCAGGGCCAGATATTCCGCCGGAAAATATGGAAGCTCGACCTGCGCCATCTTCGGAATCGAGAGAAATGGCGCCAGCAACATGAGACCGCCGACGTTGAATTCTTCTGCCATTTGCACAGCAACGCCAGTTCCCAGCGAATGTCCGAAGAGGATGATGTTTTCGCTTTTTACCCCTTGCGCCATCAGCCCGTACAGGTACGCCCGCCCGTCGGCATAAAGCCCAGCTTCTGTCGGCTTGCCCGGCAATCCACTGTAGCCGCGGTACTCCAAGAGTAGAAACCCATATCCTGCGGCAATGTAAGGGTCGGCGATAGGCGACGCGGTATACAAACTATCCCCATTGCCGTGAAAGAAAACGAAGGTGAATGGCTTGCTGGTCGCCGGCGCGTACCAGGCCTTCAGATCAAGCCCGTCTTCCGTTCTCACGGAGATTTCCTGGAAAGCTCTGTTTGCGTGCGCTTCGCTCACCGGCACATAGATATGGCTGGGAAAATACAACAAGCTTCTTTGAAATGCAAAAAGACAGATCATACCCAAAATGTAAAAGCCGAGAAGAATACCGAGCAGCTTTCGTATTCTCACCCATGCCCCATCCTCCGGCAGCGATTGAAATACCAAACCCATATTTCGCCCCAATTGCCGAGAGTATACTGCCACGACTCCAGTCGCGTAAGCTGATTCTACGGCGATGTCCGACTCTTCCTTCAATCCGGAGCTTTCAGAGACGCTGATTCCTGAGCTTTCCGAGAGGCTAGGCGGAATCCAAGACGGCGAGTGGGAGCGCACCGGGCAGCCGGCCGCCGCGCCGCCCGAGCCCATCATCTCGTTCAGTCACGTCGGCATCTCGTTTGATGGCCGATCGGTTCTGGAGGACGTGAGCTTTTCGGTGGATCGCGGCCAGACGCTCTGCATTCTGGGGCGCAGCGGCGTGGGCAAGTCGGTGGCCCTGCGTATGCTGATGGGTTTTCTCAAGCCCGATGAAGGTTCCATTTGCGTCGAAGGCCAGGAGATTACCACACTGAGTGAAGAGGGCCTGCGGGCCATCCGCAAACGGGTGACCATGGTCTTCCAGAACGGGGCGCTCTTCGATTCGCTGAGCGTGCGCGAGAACGTCGCGTT
>JBEKZR010000343.1:0-4066 GCA_049509715.1 Occallatibacter sp.
AAGACCGCAACTCCTGTCGCCGCAATCGCCGCCGCCGCATGATCCTGCGTGGAGAAGATGTTGCAGCTCGCCCAGCGCACCTCCGCGCCCAGGCTCGTCAGCGTCTCGATCAGCACCGCCGTCTGGATGGTCATGTGCAGCGAGCCTGTAATCCGCACGCCGGCCAGAGGCTTGGCGGCCGCATACTTGTTCCGGATCGACATCAATCCCGGCATCTCCTGCTCGGCGATGGTAATTTCCTTCCGTCCCCACTCCGCCAGCGACATATCGGCAACCTTGTAGCCCAAATCCTTTAGTTCCAGCGTTGAAGTTGTCATTCCGATTCTCCTTAAGAAATTCTGAGGGATGCGTTGATGAGTCACGCACACGCTGACCCTCTGCCTTGCGCACTTCTTCACTCGTTCACTTTTTCACTCATTCACTTGCATCGTCAAATCGTGATATATTGATATGTATCAGAATATTCCCGCGCCGTCAAGGTTGAACCATGCCGTCCATTGTGAAAATCCTCCGCGTCGCCGCCGATCCCAACCGCCTCCGCATTCTTCTGCTCCTGCGTGGCGAGGAGCTCTCCGTCGCCGAGTTGCAGGAGATTCTCGCCATGGGCCAGAGCACCATCTCCACGCATCTTTCGCAATTGAAGCAGGCCGGCCTCGTCGAAGACCGCCGCACCGGCAAGAGCAATCTCTACCGCCTGTCCCGCCCTGCGGGCGCCTCCGGTGCGGACGGCGTTTTGGACCAGCTCCTTGCGGAGGCGAAGAATGAGATCCCCGAAGCCGCCGCCGACCAAGCCGCCGTCCGCCGCGTCCTCAAAAAGCGCCAGGACAAGATGCGCGGCTTCTTTGACTCGGTAGCCGGCCGCCTGGGCCGCGACTACGTTCCCGGACAGTCGTGGAAGGGCGTGGCTGAAGCCCTGCTGCGCCTCATGCCGCCCCTGGTCATTGCCGATCTGGGCGCCGGCGAGGGAGCCTTTGCCCTGCTGCTGGCCCAGAGCGCGAAGAAGGTGATTGCCGTCGACACCTCCGCGAAGATGATCGAAGTCGGCCGCGAGCAAGCCCGCCGCCACGGCGTCAAAAACATTGAATTTCGCCTGGGCGACATGGAGCAAGTTCCCATCCGCGGCGCCAGGGTCGATCTGGTCTTCTTTTCCCAGTCGCTCCATCACGCGCTGCACCCCGGGCGCGCCGTGAGCGAAGCAAACAGAATCCTCCGCCCCGGCGGACGCGTCGTCATCCTCGATCTGGTCAAGCACCGTTTTGAAGAAGCCCGCGAGCTCTACGCCGACGAATGGCTTGGCTTCAGCGAGCCGGAACTCGAAGCTATGCTCGAAAAAGCAGGATTCACCGAGGTGCAGACCTCGGTCGTCCACAAAGAGCCCGAGACTCCGCAGTTCCAGACCCTGCTTGCCGTCGCGGACAAGCCGCAATAGTCCTGCGAGACAATCCCACAAAGGCCCCGTGCCCCATCCTTGCGACTTTTTTCTGTCGCAAGGGTGGGATCGCACGAACTCCACCCCTCCGTGCTCAACCGGCCGGGTGCCCCAGGTCTCGATTTTGAGACCTGGGATACCTTCCGCCCACATCCTCTTACGGCCTCTTCTCCGCCTCCAGCAGTTGCCGCTTCCGCTCCACGCCCCAGCGGTATCCGGTCAGCGCCCCGCTCGCCCCCACCACCCGATGGCAAGGCACCACCAGCGCCACGCGGTTTGTCGCGCACGCCCGGGCCACGGCGCGCGTCGCCTTGGGATCGCCCAACTCCCGCGCCAACTGGCTGTAACTGCGCGTTTGCCCGCGCGGAATCTGCCGCAGCGCCTGCCACACCCGCAGTTGAAAGGCTGTCCCGCGCAAGTCCAACTCCGTTGCGGTCAACTCTTTGGAGGAGTTTTTCTGGCCGCAAACCGTCTCCACCGCCGCATCCACCATCCCCGCTAGCGCCGGATCGCGCTTGAGCGCAGCCAAAGGAAACTCCTCCCGCAAGCTGGCCTCCGCCTCGGCTTTGGTCTGGGCAAGCGCCAGCCAGCAAAGCCCGCGCTCCGTCCCTCCCACAACAATCCATCCGAAAGGTGAAGGTGCGGAGCACCAGCGAATCTGTTCGCCCCGTCCTCCCCGCGCAAACCGCGCCGGCGTCATGCCCAGCGCCGCGCCCTCGTACGCGCGGCTCGATGAGCCAAATCCAGCTTCATAAATCGCGTCCGTCACGTTGCCTCCCTGCTTCAACGCGCTGCGCAAGCTCCCCGCCCGCAGCGCCCGCTGATACTGCAGCGGACTCACGCCCAGCCCCTGCTTGAACAACCGCTGCACCGTGAACGGACTCAGCCCAGCCACGCGCCCCAACTCCTTGAGCGGCGCCGCGCGGTCGAGATTGGCCTCAATGTGTCTCCGAACCTTCTCCAAAGGGCTGCCCCCCGCAGGGGCAGTGCCAGGGCGGCAGCGCTTGCAGGCGCGAAACCCCGCCGCCCGCGCCTCCGCCGCCGAGCGAAAGAACCGCACGTTGGCCCGCAGCGGCCGCCGGCTCCTGCAACTGGGACGGCAAAACACGCCGGTCGTCGTAACCGCATAGAAAAACGCAGCCGCCGGATCGCGGCCGAGCACCTGTCTCCATGCAGCCTCAGTGTCAATAGACGCGGCATCAGCAGAACCGGCGCCGCCTGCGTTTGCGAGTTGAACTCTGCCCTTCATGCAAACCATCGTCGCCGATGTGTGTGCCGCCGCGCTACCCGTTTCTTGCGCGCAATTCCGATTATGACTCCCTGCCCCATCCCGTGACCCGGCAGGTGTATTCTTCTTCGCAAGATGAACCCCAAACGAAAGAGGCCTGTTGGCATCGCCCTCCTTGCCTTTGCCTTCCTGTGGATTGGCTGCGTCGGGGCCGTCTTCTATCCAGTGATCGATTTTCCTGGCAATTTTTTTCACGGGTATGCGATGCTTTGGAGGCATATCGCCGGAGGGGTGATTCATTCCGAAGCTGTGCTCAGAATCACGTCCTATCTGTTTTCCATAGTTTTCTATCTAATTTCCGTCGCCTATGCGGTCATCGGATTTGGACTCTGGAAGCTGCTGAACTGGGCTCGTAAAGCAGTATTGGCATTGTCGGTGTTTGGCGCTGTCGTCAGCGTATTCGCCTTGCCATTTTTCGTGAAACCTGGAGTCTTAGCCGTCGCTGCTATTATCGGAACGGCTCCTTTCTTTGTCTGGATTGTCTGGTATTTGAAACGGCCTCGGGTCTGTTTTGCCTTTGGAGCCTGGCCGTCGAGCCGAGACGGGGTTCCAACTGCAGACCCACCACCGGGCCTCTCGAAGAGGGGGAAAGTGCTCGTTGCTACCGCAATTGTGGCGACATTCGTTCTGTATGGCGGTTCTCTGACGGTCGCGATCGAGAGCATGATTCGCTCAAAGGAAATTTACCAAATCACCTTGAAGGAAGCGCAAAATTCTCCCTGTATCGCAGCCACGCTCGGAGCTCCTCTGACGCCGAGGTGGGGAGCCGGAGGTAGTTGGCAGGAAGGCACCGAGGATGGATCTGCGAACCTCAGCATCCCAGTCTACGGCCCAAAAGGAAAAGGAAGCCTCGAAATGGAGGCAGAAAAGCAAAACGGTGTTTGGAAGATCACTTCCCTGGTTCTGGTGCATGAACCCGAACGAATACAAGTAACGCCCCCAAACCCAGCTTCCAATTGCCAATAACTCCAACCTCCACAGCTCAATGTGCGCTCGGAAAGTGCTCTAAACTTCCGCAATCCGCCGCAGCGCCGCCTCCGCCCGCTCCAGATCCGCCTCCGTATCGACGCCGATGGTGTCGCGGGGCGCCACGGACACATAAATATCGATCCCATTATCGAGCAAGCGTAACTGCTCCAGCCCCTCCACGCGCTCGATCCAGGAGGGCTCCAGCGCCGCAAACCGCTCCAGCGCCGCTTTCCGGTAGGCATAAATTCCCAGGTGCTTGAGATAGCCCGCAAACCCCGCCCGATCCCGGTCGAAGGGAATCGTCGCCCGCGAAAAATAGAGCGCGCGCCCGTCCAGCGCGGTCACCACCTTCACAGCGTTCGGATCGGTAATCTCCAGCG
>JBEKZR010000344.1:0-4061 GCA_049509715.1 Occallatibacter sp.
CCGAGTCCAGCACGATGCGCAGCAGGGGCCGGCGGCGGCGCAGCCCGCTGCGGTCGGTGAGCATGGGATCATCTGCCAGCACGGTATCCACGCCAGTCAGAGCCGCGTCAGCCTGCCAGCGCAGCGGCTGCACAGCGGCCCGCGCGGCTTCGCTGGTGATCCAGTAAGGCTCGCGCAGTTGGTGCTCGCCCGGCGGCGGCGCGATGCGGCCATCGAGGGTCATGGCCACCTTCATCAACACCAGCGGGCGGCGATGCTGGCTCCAGCGGGCGAAGCCTTCGTTGAGCCGGCGCGCCTCGGCCTGGCAGACGCCCAGCGTAACTTCAATGCCTGCTTAGCGCAGGCGGTCCATGCCGTGGCCGGCGACGGCGGGATTGGGATCGGCGGTGGCGGCTACCACGCGTCGCAGACCGGAGGCGATGATTGCATCCGTGCAGGGGCCGGTGCGACCGGTGTGGTTGCAAGGCTCGAGGTTCACGTACGCTGTACCGCCGAGGAGGCGGTTGCCCGCGTGCTGGGCTGCGATTTTGAGGGCGACAACCTCGGCGTGGTCCACGAGGTCGTATTCGTGCCAGCCCTCGCCAGCTACCTGCCCGGCGCGGTCAAGGATGACGCAGCCCACGGCGGGGTTGGGCGAGGTGACGGCGATGCCGCGGCGGGCTAGCTCCAGGGCTCGCTGCATCCAGTACCGGTCTTGGTCCAAATCGCTCATTCTATACCAGTTGCTCTCATTCTATTCCAGCAGCGAGTCGACAAACTCGGCGGGTGAAAATTCCAGCAGGTCGGTCATCTGCTCACCTACGCCAGCGAAGCGGACGGGGAGGTTGAGTTCGCGGGCGATGGCTACGGCGATGCCGCCCTTGGCCGTGCCGTCGAGCTTGGTGAGCACGATGCCTGTAACTCCAGCGGATTGAGTGAATTGGCGGGCTTGCTGGAGGCCGTTCTGGCCGGTAGTGGCGTCCATGACCAGAAGGACCTCATGGGGTGCGCCGGGGACCAATTTTGCAGCGGTGCGGCGCATCTTGTCCAGCTCGTCCATGAGGCCGGTTTTGGTGTGGAGGCGGCCGGCAGTGTCGACGATCAACTCATTGATATGGCGGGTTTTGGCGGCGGTGGCCGCGTCGTAGAGAACGGCTGCCGGGTCGCCGCCCCGGCGGGTTTTGATCATCTCCACGCCGGAGCGGGAGGCCCAGATTTCAAGCTGCTCGATGGCGGCGGCGCGGAAGGTGTCGGCGGCGCAGAGGAGCACGGTGCGATCCTGGGCGCGATACCAGGCGGCCAGTTTGCCCGCGGAGGTGGTTTTCCCGGTGCCGTTGACGCCGACGAGGAAGGTGACTTTGGGAGGGGTTTCGGGGGTGGGAATCGGGTGTTGCGGGGCTTCCAGGATGGCGCGGAGTTGCTGCTTGAGGAGGGCGCGCAATTCGTCGCCGCCCGCGATGGCCTGGCGGCGGGCGCGGTCCCGCAAAGCGGTGAGGATTTCGGTGCTGGTCTGCACGCCCAGATCGCTGGTAAGCAAGGCGGTTTCAAGGTCTTCGAGGGTTGATTCGTCGACCGCTCGGGTGAGGGCTACGAGGCCTTCGATTTTGGAGGAAAGGGACTCGCGGGTGCGGCTGACGGCCTGCTTCATGCGGCTGAAGAGGCCCGTTTCCGGAGTGTCGTCTGGAGTTTCTTTCCCGCTGCCAAAAAACTTCATCGTCTGAGGAGTCCAGATTTGAGTTTAGACGATGGAGGCGGAGTGAAAAGAGCGCTGCAAGAAAGGTCGCAGGCACGGCCCCTTCCTTACCCGCTCGAGATGGGTAAGAAGGGGGCCGATTGCCAGTTGTTTCTTGCGCGTTACTTTTGCGCTGCCTTGATGAGGGCGTCCCTCTCCTCGACCGTCTGCGGCAGACGGAAATCTCCGCTGCCGCCGATCCTCTTGAGGAAGAAGAGCGCGTAGTCGCAGAGCCGGTACTTCATCTGCTTGGAGAGCATGGCCTCCTGGCTGCCGAAGAGCGGGGCCGGACGAGTATCGGAGAGCATTTTCTTGAGGGCCGGAGCGGCACTTCGACCCGCTTCGATCATAGCGTTGGAAGCATCCTCGAGATAGAAATTCGGCAAGCCCCAGGTGTTGAAGAATTTCGAGCTTCCGAGCGCATCGGTCAGCACTTTGGCCCGCAACTCCGCGGGAAGCTCGAGATAAGATTTGTTATCGAGCTTTCTGAGCAGCACGAGCGGCAAAAGTCCAGAGGCATTCGGGTTGTCTTTGACCAAAGCCGCGAGGGCCTTCGAGTCGACCCCCGATCTGGTCTTGAGTTCCCGGTAGGCTAATGAGTTGAAAGGTTCACGCTGGGCCTTGCTTTCCTCCAGCAGTTTGCCCAGCAGCGCGGAGTTATCCATAGCGTGATAGGTTTGCGCGGTTTGCGCCGCGGCCTGCATCTGCGCTTCCAGCTTGGTTTTTACCTGGTTCTGCTCTTCGGTCAAAGGAACGGTCTTTTCCTTGCGCGCGCATCCGGCCAGGCAGAGGCACGCGATCAGAGATGCTGCAACGATGGTGAATCTTTTCATGGCGAGTCTCCTCATCGAGTTCCTGGTTATAAATCGGACAGCGCGGGGAAGGCGATGGCGTGGGAAATGGTTCCGGTGCCGTCATCTTCCGATCCCGAGGTAGGCGCCCAGTTATTCCATGCGGTTAGCGCGGCCTGAAACTCCGAATCCAGATCCTGCCAGGCCGGAGCGGTGATGAACTTCTGTCCCACGTCGCTGCTGTCGAGGATGTAACTCCAGAAGTAGTAGCCGAGGATTTTGTTGTTGCAGGAACTCGAGTTGTAGCAGACGGCTACATCCACCGCGTAGAAGTAAGTGTTGGCTCCCCAGCCGCTGGGCTCGTCAATGAGCGTGGTTGCCACGCCTGGACCGCCGGGGGTGTTCCAGCCGGAATTGAAGGTGCCGTTGTTCTGCAGCCCGTAGTATCCGTGGGCTGCGCCGTCGACACGGTCAATGCTCCAGCCGTTGGGGGTTGAACGGCCGCCCTGCGGCTGATCCCCCGCGTAGACGTTGGTCTGGGTGGTGTCGTCGTAGACCCAGGTCATCTGGATGATGACATCCTGGCTCTCCGGGCAACTCTGGCCGCAACCGGCAGGGTTGAAGGTAAATGAGTCGTTGATGGGGAAGGCATTTCCGACGGGCGTCCCGGTGAAGACCCAGGTCCCGCACTGGAAGGTTGGGTTGCACGCGGTCAAAGAAAAACACAAACCGGCGCACAGCGCGACGAGTCCGAATATTTTCGGTTTCATGCGATCTCTCCTGGATGGCTGGCATCCTCATTCGGGATGGGGGGAGGCACGAATGCCAGCAGATTGGTTTGCCTTGCGGCTGAATTGCGGTGCCTCGGCAAGAACGAAAATGAGGAAGCATGAAACCCAGGGGAAGATTCGACGCGGCCGGGGGCAACCGGAGCTGAATGGCTGCAACATAGCAGAAGTCCATCTGTTGCGCAAGAAAAAAGAAGTGCAGCCATCGCGGGTGGAAAAAAGGGCGAAACAATATAGAAGGAGTAACTGGTGGCGCGGTTGAAGTTCCACCCCATCAACAAAGACCTGTCGCTCCACCCCAGCGACGAAGGCCTATCGCCGGGGACCCCGAGTTACGCCTCGTCCTTTCAAAGCCTGTTGATGGACGGACAGCTTTATGCCGGGGTTAAAACCCCGACTTACCAGGTCCGCACCCTCGGCCGAAGGCCGATCCCGCCTGGGCGGCCAGTCCCTAGCGTTCTTCTTTGCCGGGGCGGAGCATGAGGGATTTGATGGCTTCGCGGGGGTCTTTGCCGTGGTTGAGGATGAGTTCCATCTGCTCGGTGATGGGCATTTCGATGTTGTGCCGGCGGGCCAGGCCGAGGGCGGCGCGGGTGGTGAGGACGCCTTCAGCGACCTTGCCGCCTAAACTTTCAAGGATTTCGGGAAGTTTGCGGCCCTGGCCCAGTTCCTGGCCTACGGTGCGGTTGCGGCTGAGCGAGCCGGTGCAGGTGAGGACCAGATCGCCCGCACCGGAGAGGCCGGCGAGGGTTTCACGGCGGCCTCCGCAGG
>JBEKZR010000345.1:0-4033 GCA_049509715.1 Occallatibacter sp.
CGGGATGGGCGCGACTCAAGCGCATGCGGTCTTGTGGCTGACGTTGTTGCGAATCTCCGGCCTTGCTTTTCTCGGCGGCCTGTTGCTGAACCTCATGCCGTGCGTCTTTCCGGTGCTCTTCCTCAAGGGCCTCGCGCTGGTCAACTCCGGCAATGAAGAACGCAGCAAGCTGCGCGCGCATGGCTTGGTCTACGGCGCGGGCATTCTCGTCTCCTTCTGGGTGCTGGTGGCCGTGCTGCTCGGCCTGCGCGCCGCGGGGGCCACGCTGGGTTGGGGATTCCAGTTCCAGTCGCCGGTCTTTCTGGCACTGATGGCCGGGCTGCTCTTCTTCCTCGGTCTTTCGCTGGCCGGGCAGTTCGAGATCGGCCTCACGCTGACCTCTGCGGGTGGTTCACTGGCGGCAAAACAGGGCTACACGGGCAGCTTTTTCACCGGAGTTCTGGCGGTGGTCGTGGCCACGCCGTGCACCGCGCCGTTTATGGGAGCGGCCATCGGCTACGCGCTCGGCGCATCTGCGGCGGTCACCTTTGCCGTCTTCACGGCGCTCGCCGTTGGCTTGGCAGCGCCTTATGTCGCGCTCACGCTGCAGCCGGCCTGGACGCGGCTGCTGCCCCGTCCCGGCGCATGGATGGAGATTCTGCGCCAGGCCGTCGCGGTGCCCATTTTCGCCACCGTGATCTGGCTGGCGTGGGTGCTGGCCGCAGCTTACGGCGCCGGGATTCTGGCCGCGCTGCTGGCGAGCTTCCTGCTGCTGGCGATTGCCGGATGGTTTTTGGGCCGCTGGCCAGCCAGGCGCTGGGCAACGGTTGTTGCCGTGGTGATTTTGCTGGGTGTGGTTGCTCTAACAGTCTTCGGTGAAAGGCTGGTTGGAAACTCTGCGGAAACGGGAGTTCAGAGGGGAAGAAAGGATTTGGATTCCGTTGCTGCCGGCGGCTGGGAGTCGTGGTCGGCTGAGGCGGTCAGCCGTTATCAGGCACAGGGCCGTCCGGTCTTTGTGGACTTCACCGCCAGCTGGTGCCTGAGCTGCCAGGTCAACGAGCGCGTGGCGCTTAGCCAGCCCTCAGTCCAGCAAGCCTTCAAGAACGCCAATGTAGCCCTGCTTCGCGCCGACTGGACACAGCACGACGATGCGATCACGCAGGCATTGACCGCGCTGGGCCGCAGCGGAGTGCCGGCTTACGCTTTGTACGCGCCAGGTGAAACGAGCCCGCGGCTCCTGCCCGAGGTGCTCACGCCGGGGATTGTGACGGATGCGGTGGGGAAGTTGCCAAAGGCTGCAACTCAGGCCAACTCCTCGGCGTCCAATCTGAAGTAAGCAAATGCAAGTTGATCGTCTTGAATTCCCCTCAGGAGGTTGACTCTCATGAAATCCAACATTCGTCTTTTGGGATGCGCGGTATTTGTGGCCACGTTGCTGCCCCTTTCTGCTGGCGCGCAAGCCGTTCGCGTGGGCGCACCTGCGCCCGCATTTACGGCCACCGATTCCCGCGGCCAGAGCGAAACACTGGCGCAGTATCGCGGCAAGTACGTTGTGCTCGAGTGGCACAACCAGAACTGTCCGTTTACCAGGAAACACTATGTCTCCGGCAACATGCAGGCTCTGCAGCGGCAGTGGACCGCCAGGGGCGTGATCTGGCTGACGGTGATCTCCTCAGCTCCTGGGAATGACGGTTACGTCACAGCTGCCGAAGAGAACGATTATCTTGCCAGGATGCATGCTGTGCCGACCGCTGTGTTGCTGGACGCCGATGGCAACCTGGGCCGTCTCTATAACGCCAAGACAACACCGGCCATGTATGTTATTGATCCGCAGGGCAAGCTGATCTACGAAGGCGCGATTGACGACCGGCGTACCGTGGAACAAGTCGATGTGCAAGGTGCCCGCAATTATGTATCCGCCGCGCTGACTGAGGCGATGGCGGGCAAGCCTGTTGCTACGCCCTACACGCGTTCCTATGGATGCTCGGTGAAGTATAAGGGCACAGACTAAAACGTCAAGAGGAAGCGATCCAGTTCAGGACTTTCTTGCGCGAATTTTGCGAATCTCTTCCATGCGCTGGGCGAGGAGTTTTTCGCGGCCTTCCTGGGTGGGGTGGTAGTAGCTGCGACCGCGCAGCGAATCGGGCAGGCAATCCATATCGGCGACCTTGCCCTCTTCGTTATGGGCGTAGAGGTAGCCCTTGCCGTAATCGAGTTCCTTCATCAGGCGTGTCGGCGCGTTGCGCAGGTGCAAAGGAACCGGCTCCTGGCGGCTCTCTTCGACTTCCTGCTGCACGGCCCCGTAGGCGGTGTAAACCGAGTTCGACTTGGGCGCAAGAGAGAGGTAGACGACGGCCTCGGCCAGCGCCAGGTCGCCCTCCGGCGAGCCGAGAAAGTCGATGGCCTCCTTGGCCGAGAGGCAGAGATTCAGCGCTTCAGGAGCGGCCAGGCCGATGTCCTCGACGGCCATGCGCACGATGCGGCGGGCCAGATAGAGCGGGTCCTCGCCGCCGGCGAACATCCGCGCCAGCCAGTAGAGCGCGGCGTCGGGGTCGCTATTGCGCACGCTCTTGTGCAGCGCGGAGATCAGGTTGTAGTGCTCCTCGCCGGACTTGTCGTACATGAGCACGCGCTGCTGCACGGCCGTAGCGGCGATGGCTTTGTCGATGCGGTTGGCTTTGCGGGGTGCCTCCGGGGCTAAAGCCCGCGCCGATTCTGTTGACGTTATGCGGGGGTTGAAACCCCCGCCTCCCTCCGAATCGAGTTTTTCCGCAGCCGGCTCCTGCGCCAGTTGTGCGGCCACTTCCAGCGTGTTGTAGGCGTTGCGGCAGTCGCCGCTGGAGTAGCCGGCGATCAACTCCAGCGCATCTTCGTCGGCGGTCAGCTCCAGAGAGCCCAGCCCGCGCTCGCGGTCATCGAGGGCGCGGCGTAAAAGAGCCGTGATCTGTTCCTCGCTCAACGGCTCCAGCACATAGACGCGGCAGCGCGAGAGCAGAGCGGAGATGATTTCGAAAGAAGGATTCTCAGTGGTGGCGCCGATGAGGCGGATGGTTCCGCGCTCGACGTAGGGCAGGAAGGCATCCTGCTGAGCCTTGTTGAAGCGGTGAATCTCATCGATGAAGAGGATGGTGCGGGAGTGCATCTGCGAGGCCCGGGCGGCGGCGACCATCACCTGCTTGATCTCCTTGATGCCGCTCATGACGGCGGAGAACTCGATGAAGGTGGCCTTGGTGGTCTCGGCGATGATCTTGGCCAGAGTGGTCTTGCCCGAGCCGGGCGGACCCCAAAAAATCATGGAGCCTGGATCGTCGCGCTCGATCTGGACGCGCAAGGGCTTACCAGGGCCGACCAGGTGCTCCTGGCCGCTCAACTCTTCCAGGCTGTGCGGTCTCATGCGCTCGGCCAGTGGCGCGGTGCGCAGCGGGCCTTTGGGGCCTTCGGGTTCGCCGTCAAAGAGGCTCATCGCAGACTCCCTCTGTGGTCAATAGGTCCGCCGCTCAAGACGGAACGCTGCCGCGATGCCTCGTAGAGCAGCACACTGGCGGCGACAGCAGCGTTCAGGCTTTCGACCGGGCCGGGGCAGGGAATCGTCAGGCGGCCACTGGCCTTGGCGGCCAAGTGATCGGAGACGCCGTTGCCTTCATTGCCGATGAGCAGCGCGACCGGCCCGGCCAGATCGACCAGATCGGCAGGTTGAGCCCCACGCACGGTGGTAGTCCATATCTTTACGCCAGTTTCCAGCAGCCTCGCAAAGCAGTCCTGCTCGCTAACCGCGAGTAGCGGAAGGCGAAAGACGCTGCCCGCCGAAGCACGAACCGCCTTGGGGTTCCAGGCGCTGACGGTTCCGGGCAGGCTCAGGACGCCATCGGCGCCAAAGGCATCTGCGGAGCGGAGAATTGTGCCCAGGTTGCCGGGGTCCTGGAGGCCATCCAGGATCAGGACGAGCGGCGCGGCGCTCAATTGGCCGCCGAGCAGGTGCGCCCAGCTCCAATCCGGCGGCTCGACCAGGGCGGCAATGGGCTGGGGCGTCTCGGTGGCCAGCGCGGAGTCCAAC
>JBEKZR010000346.1:0-4029 GCA_049509715.1 Occallatibacter sp.
CCTGGACCTGCGCCTGGACCGCATCGATCGCCTTAACGACGGTTCCCTGCTCGTGATCGACTACAAATCCGGCGATGTCTCGCCCAAATCCTGGGAGCTGCCCCGCCCCAACGATGTGCAACTGCCGCTCTATGCCGCCTTCGCCATCGACCTCGACTCGGAGGTTCTCGGCGGACTGGTCTTCGCCAAAGTGCGCGCTGGAAATTACGAATTTGCCGGCTTTGTTGGCGATGCCAGGGCTACGTTGATCAAGAGCCTAAGGGGAAATCGAAACCTGGTGAAGAAGCCGTTCTCCGCCGAGCTACTTCTCAAATGGCAGGACTATATTCAGCAGCTTGCAAAGGATTTTCTCGCCGGACGCGCCGAAGTGGACCCACGCAACTACCCCAAGACCTGTGAGCGCTGCGGCCTGCACACCCTCTGCCGCATTCGGGAGAACCAAGCTCAACTCGAAGCCGAGGACGAATCCGACGGCCTCACCAACCCGGAGGCGGCCGATGAGTAAAACCCCGGCAAAATCTCTGCCGCCCGATCAGCCCCAGCGCCAACGCGCCCTTGATCCTGCCCGCTCTATTCTCGTCCAGGCCCCAGCCGGCTCGGGCAAGACCGACCTGCTCACCCGCCGCTTTCTCCGCTTGTTGGCCGAGGTCGATGAGCCAGGCCAGGTGGTGGCCATTACCTTCACCAACGCTGCCGCCGCCGAGATGCGCAACAGAATTCTGGGCGAGATTGAAAAATCCGCCAACGAAATCCCTCCAGCCGAAGGCGACGAATTCTCCATGGAAGTTTTGGCCCGCCGCGCCCTCGATCACTCGCGCCGGCTGGGCTGGAAGCTGCTCGACCTGCCCGCTCAGCTACGCATCTCTACTATCGACTCCTTCTGCCGCGACCTGGCCCTTCAGCAGCCCTTGCTCTCCGGCCTCGGCGGCGGCCTTGACATCGCCGAGCAGCCCGACGAACTCTATCGCCGCGCGGCCCGCCAGACCCTGGAACGGATTGATGAAGCCAGTCCTTTACTGAGTGGGGCTATCGCTGCGCTATTGGATTGGCGGGACAACAACTGGCAGGAGATGGAGAATCTGCTCGTCGAAATGCTCAAGAATCGCGACCACTGGATGCAGGACTTTGTGCTGGAAAGCGAGCAGGATTTGGAGACGCTGCGTGAGCGTCTTGAACGGCCATTTGCCCTCGCCGCTGTCCGCGAACTGGTCCCGTCCCGCTACACCGAAGACGAATGGAAGATCGTGAAGGCCTGCTTCACGCTGCTCCGCCACGCCGCAGCCCAACTCAAGGTCGTTTTTGCCGAAGCCGGCCGCGTGGACTTCATCGAGGTCGCGCAAATCGCTCAAAGCGTGCTCAAAGGCGCGGATGGCCTGCCAACCGACGCCGCCTTCGGCGTCTCCGACGGCATCCGTCACCTGCTGGTCGACGAGTTCCAGGACACCAGCCGCCGCCAGCATCAGTTGCTCGCCGGCCTCATTGCCGCGTGGCCTGAGCGGACGGGCCGCACCTGCTTCACTGTGGGCGACCCCATGCAATCCATCTACTTCTTCCGCGAAGCCGACGCCGAGCTTTTCCCGCGCGTGAAGGAAGTTGGCCTTGAAATTTCCCACGACGCGCCGCTGCTCTTTGACTTCGTTCCCCTCACGGCCAACTTCCGCACAGTGCCCGGATTGGTTGCCTGGCACAATCAGGCCTTCAAAAACATCTTCGCGGTGGATGACGGCAGCGGCGTCAGATTCTCTTCCGCACAACCATTTCCGAAAGAGAGGACCGGCTCGGGACCGCCCTTCACGCTGCATCTGCGTTTTGTAGCCCAAGCCGGACGCGGCAAATCCGCCGATTCTTCAGGTGAAAAAGAAGACCCGCGCGACGAACAGATTCAAGAGATCGTTGCTCTGATTCGCAGCCAAATGAGCCGCGTCGAAGCAGCGAAGTCTGGCAATGAAAAGTTCCGCATTGCCGTCCTAGGCCGCACCCGCAAATCGCTGGCGCCCATCGCGCAGGCCCTGCGCGAATTCAACAATGAGGCCCGGCGCGAAAACAGAGAAACGATCCCCTTTTGCGCCGTCGAACTCGTGAAACTTGCCGACCGTCCTGAGGTTCTCGATGCCCTATCGCTGGCCCGCGCCCTGTTCAACCCACACGACCGCGTGGCCTGGCTGGGCGTTCTTCGCGCTCCCTGGTGCGGCCTGGCCCTCAACGACCTGTACCTGCTTGCCAGCGCCGACGATCCCGAACTGCTCGCGCGCCCCGTGCCGGAGCTGCTCGCCGAACGCCTGCCGCTCCTCAGCGAAGCGGGCCGCCGCGCCGCCCAACGCGTCCTCGACGCACTCAATTCCGTGCCCGCACTCCGCGCCTCCGCATCTACTGCATCCCTGGGAACCTGGCTCGAACAAGTCTGGCTCAACCTGGGCGGCGCGGACTGTGTGGACTCGACGACGCGCGCCAACGTCGACCTCTTGTGGAGCTCTCTGGACCGTCTGCCTGCCGGCGAGCAGGACCTGCTCGGACCAGCGCTGGACGCG
The DNA here is from genome assembly GCA_049509715.1 of Occallatibacter sp. Taxonomy (GTDB): domain Bacteria; phylum Acidobacteriota; class Terriglobia; order Terriglobales; family Acidobacteriaceae; genus Telmatobacter. Next base: position 2,529 of record JBEKZR010000346.1, read on the forward strand.
GCTCTCGACAAACTGACCGCACTGCCAGATCCCGAGGCAAGCAGCGACTTCGGCGTGCAGTTGATGACCATCCACAAGTCCAAAGGCCTGGAGTTCGAAGTCGTGATCGTTCCCGATCTGCAGGCCGGCACGGCCCACAGCGGGCGCAAGATGCTCAGCTGGCTGGAGCGGGGCCTCGCCCAACCCGACGACTCGGGAGAGATTACAGAGTTTCTGATCGCGCCCTTCCAGCCCAAGGGTAAAGAGCGCGGCAAAGCCAAGGAGTGGGTCGATCGTGTCTATCGCGAACGCGAATTGCAGGAGGACCGGCGCATTCTCTACGTCGCCGCCACCCGCGCCCGCGATGAGCTGCACCTCTTCGCTCGCCCGGCCTATAAAGTGGAGAGCGATGGCAGCTTCAGCCTTCCCGATCCCTCCAACAGTCTGCTCTCCACAGCCTGGCCGGCGCTGGAAGATGAGGTGCGGGCTAACTTCGAGATATGGAAGGCCGACAGAGCGAAATTCGTGGCCGGCAAAGAGCAGGTGATCGAATCCATCGCCGCCTCCGGCGAAAGCAATCTCCTCGTCTTCCCTTCAGCCGTACCCACTCCAACCAGGCCAACGCCGCTGCGCCGCCTGCCGCCGGATTACCAACGTGAGCACAGCGAGTTCTCCGCTCCCGCAGCGCCGGAAGCAGTCATGGTTGGAATGGGCGCATCCCGCCTCTACACCCGCCACGAGGGCGGCTTGCTCTCCCGCGCATTGGGCGCCGCCGTTCACGCGCTGCTGGAAGAACTGGCCCGCCTGCGCGCAACAAGCGATTGGAACGCTTCCCGCGCAGCTCTTCAGCGCTTCTCGCCCCGCATCGCCGCACAGGTGCGCGCCTCCGGCGTGGACCAGGCCCATGCCGCAAAGATTGCCGCCCAGGCGCTCCAACTTGCGCTCAGCGCCTCCCGAGATCCCATCGGCCAATGGATCCTGTCGCCCCACGCCGAGGCAGCCAGCGAGGTTAGCTGGGCGGGAGTCGTCGCCGGCGTCCTCAGTACGGTTCGCGTAGACCGCGTCTTCCGCGCCGGCCCTCAGCCTCAATCCGAGGGCGAAGACTGCTGGTGGATCATCGACTACAAGACCGCCCACGCCGACAATCTCGACCCAGCCGCGGCCCTGCCCGAGCTAAGAAAACTCTTCGCGCCCCAGCTCGAAGCCTATGCCACAATCCTCCGCAACCTGCACGGACAAGACGCAATTCTCCGCGCCGGCCTCTACTATCCGCGCATGTTGCTGCTCGATTGGTGGGAGCGATAGAGCGAAACCAGGGTTGCTGTGTCCTGTCGAGTTTTGTGCAGGGTCGCCGCTTCCTGATGGTCGCGTCGACTTGAACACCGCGGTTTCGGGATACACCTTCCCTGGTTCCGCTATAGTCGGCGGGAGTTATAGTTTCGGGCACCCCGAGTCTCTATTCCGAGACCTAGGAGGCGGCCAACAAACCCACGAAGGCTCTTCTACCCCATCGCGTGCGGGT
>JBEKZR010000347.1:0-4024 GCA_049509715.1 Occallatibacter sp.
AAAAAGTGAACCGGCACGGGAGCCATTATGTGTACTACCACTGTACCCGGAAGAAACGAGACATTGTATGCCGGGAGCAGTGCATCGAAGAGCGGCAGCTTCAACACCAACTTGCGGCGTTCCTCGAAAGCATCTATCTTGATCGCACGGACGTCGATCAGGCTCTTGCTGTTATCGACGAAGAGCAAAAGAACGAGCGACGCACGAGCGGCAACTTCCGGGAGGCGGTCGAGCGGGCGCTTGAAACCTCCATGCGGAATTCAGAAAACCTTACAAAAATGCGCTACCGCGAATTGATCGGCGATGAAGAATTTGTGCGCCAGCGCGCGGAACTCAGCCAGGAACAGGCAAAGTTGACTCAGCGGCTGAAACAACTTGAAGCGGAAGCGTGGATCGAACCCTCACAAAGGCTCTTCTTATTCAGCAACCGCGCCATTTTCTGGCTGACGCATGGATCAATCAGTGAAAAACGCTTAATCGTCGCAACGGCAGGATCGAACCCTACTCTGAGTGCCAAGCAACTCAGCATTGGTGCGAAGAATCCGTTCCGTATTTTGCAAGTATCGCGCTCAAGTCGCGATTGGTGGACCATCGTCAATGACGTTAGAACCTTTTTTCGCGAAGAGCCTGATTTTGTAATCCCGCTTCTTCCGGAACCAAGTCAGGAGATAACTCTCACAGCCTAAGGATCTTCGTCCCCATTCTACAGCGATTCACCAACCATGAAAAGGCGGGCCGCTCGTCCTTCCCGAGCACGGGGTAACCACCCGCAACCGAAGGAGAAAGGTTGCGTATCAGTCATCTTCGCTCCTCGAATGGCTGACACCCGTCGAGCGGCCCAGCTTCACGATACGCTCTGTGCTCACCAATCATAGGTTGAGTTTTGTTCTGGGACGGAAAATGCACGGCATTGTTGCGCCGTCGCAGGGGTTGCGCTTGCGAGAAGAAGCGCATGAGAATAGTGTTCCTCGCAGGAACATTTATCCGCCTATGAATCTCCGGCCATCAGCGTAGGATGAGACCACACTTCGAGCCATAAAGGTCGATTCGAAGTGCTCTCTCGCAACCCACTCTACCCCATCCGCATTCATGTACGGGCCGTTCAGTTACATCGGCGGCAAACGCGCGCTTGCAGGCCGCATCATTCCACTTTTTCCCGAACACAATGCATACATCGAGCCGTTTGCTGGCGGCGCACAGGTTTTCTTTCGCAAGGGGCCGTCGAAGGTTGAGGTGCTGAACGATCTCGACCGCGAGATCGCAAACTTCTACCGCATTTGCCAGTCGCATTTCGAGGAGTTGGTGCGCTATCTCCGTTTTACCGTCGTGAGCCGCGCCTGGTTCGACCTCTTGAACGAAACCGATCCGTCAAAGCTGACCGACATCCAGCGAGCGGCGCGGCATTTCTACCTGGCGAAGAACTGTTACGGGGGACTTGTCCGGCATCGCAATTACGCATTACGTGTAGACGCGCTGCCCGGATTCAATCCCGAGCGCATTCCGTCGCTCATAGAAGAGACGCACCACCGCCTGGCACGGGTCCAGATCGAATGCCTGCCGTACGAAGAAGTGCTCGCCCGGTACGACAAGCCGACCAGCCTCTTCTATTGCGATCCGCCGTACTACGAGCGCGAGTTGTATCGCTACAACCTGAAGCCGGAGGAATTCGGCGTAATGGCGGCGCGTCTCGCCAAGCTGCGCGGCAAGTTCATCCTCTCGCTGAACGACGTGCCCGAGGTCCGAGCGCTCTTCAAGGAATTCAAAATCCGCACGATCGAACTCGCCTATACCGCACAGAAGATCGCCGGACGCCGCTACCGCGAGTTGCTTATCTCGAATTTCTGAATCTGCCAAGACCCAGTCAAATGTTTTTTGTCGCGGTGTTCCTTGAGGCAACTTGTTGAATTCGATGGTTCTTGCGCTTCGCCGCGCCGGAAGTTGTTACCGTTTTCGACGCATGGCCTTTCATACTCATCCGCATGATTCGCTCCTTCGAACAACTCGTGAGTTCGCTTTGGAACCGTCTGCAAGGGCGGCGACATGCGCGGAAGGAAACCGGCAGCACCATCGCTCTCGGTTTCCAGGTTACGGATGACGAGGTGTCGCGACGGCGCGTGGGGTTGAACCCAACTCGGCGCACCATGCACATCGCGCTCCTCGGAAAGACGGGAACCGGCAAGAGTTCACTGCTCAAGAACCTCTGCCTGCAAGACATCGAAGCAGGACGCGGGTTTGTGTATTTCGACCTGCACGGCGATGCGACGCCGTTTCTCCTGCGCGCCATCGCCGCCCGCGAGTGGAAGCAGCAAACGCATTTGAGCGACCGGCTCATTGTCATCTCGCCTGCCGACCGGGAAATGTCCGTGGGCCTCAATCCTCTCGAAGATGCGGAACCAGATTTCGTTCGGATCGCAGAATTTGCGGAGGTCCTGAAACAGCGTTGGGGACTGGACCACTTCGGCGCGCGGACGGACGAACTGCTTCGCAATGCGCTCTACGTTCTCGCGGCAAACGGCCTCACGCTTCTCGAACTTGCGCCGCTGCTCACACATACCGGATTTCGCGCCCAGTGCCTCAAGAATGTCCCGAACGCCGAGGTCCGCGAGTATTTCGAGTTCCGCTATGGGCAGGTAAGTGAGCCGATGCGCGCCACCATGCGCGAGCCGATCCTGAATAAGACATCGGCTTTCACTGCCGACCCGCGCTTCCGTCACATCGTTGGGCAGACGCAGTCCACGTTCTCCATGCGGGAGGCGATGGACCAGGGGCACTGGGTCATCGCGAATCTTGAAAAGGGCAAGCTGGGCGAACAAGCGCTCACGCTGGGAAGCCTGCTCTTCACTGTCATCAAAAACGCCCTCTTCACCCGCACGAGGAAATCCCTATTCACCGTGTACTGCGACGAAATTCAGAACCTCATCGCGTATTCGAGTGACGTGGAGATGGTGCTCTCCGAGGCTCGGAAGTTCGGCGTTTCGGTCGTTTCAGCCAACCAGTTCTTGGACCAATACCCAACTCCCATGCGCGCGGCAATTCTCTCCATCGGCACCCATGTCTTTTTCCAGTTGTCGAGCGCGGATGCAACGACCGCCGCCCAGATGCTCGATGGTGGCAAGTCGCTTGCTGAACGGATGAAGAACCTGCCACAGCGCCACTTCATTTTGAAGAGCGGGGCCGACCACTGGGTGGAAGGCATAGTGCCCACGGTCGTGGATTCCGGCACCGACTATGCCGATCTCATGAACCGATCTCGCGCACTCCGCGCCCGCCCGCGCGCTGAGATCGAGCGTGAGATTGCAAAGCGGCACGCGGCGTTGACCCGCACAACTGACGAGGTACTTCATGACTGGAACTAAGCATGAAAACAAGAATCGGCGCGGCCTCATCGTGCAACCGAGAGACCTCGAACTCCTGCGCGAGTTGTCCGTGATGCGTGTTGCGGACCGGGAGCAAGTGAAGATCGCCGCCGGGTTCGGATCGACGACGCGCGTCAACACGCGATTGCTCGCCCTTACCCGTGCCGGTCTTCTCAGGAGATTCTTTCTCGGTTCCGGCGGGGGACGGAAGGCGCTCTATGCGTTGTCCAAAAGGGGCGCACAGGTGATCCAAGTTCCCTGCCGTGGCCCGCGGCGGCGGCAGAACGAAATGCTCATCGCCGACTTCTTTGTCCAGCATCAGCTCTCGATCAACGCCGTCTACTGTGACCTGAAGTTTGGAACGATACCCGTCTCCCAGGTGAGATTCGTCAACTGGCTGGCCTTCCATGAGCCGCTGGTTGCCGGACTCAGCCTCATCCCGGATGGCTATGTCGAATTCGCGACGCCTTCCGGCATCGACGCCTCGTTCATCGAAATTGATCTCGGTCATGAGGGGCTCGCGGTCTGGAAAGAGAAGACCCGGCACTACGTCCAGCTTGCGCTCTCGGGAGAGTACGAACGCCAGTTTTGGCAACCCCGCTTCCGGGTGCTCGTCCTCGCGAACTCCGAACGGAGATTGCATTCGATCCGGTCAGCCGTTGCGAGAG
>JBEKZR010000348.1:0-4014 GCA_049509715.1 Occallatibacter sp.
CTCCATTGCCCATCATGTGCAGGCGGCTTCGCTGGATGGCTTGCTGGCCGACTTTGGAGTGAGCAGCCTGCAGTTCGACGAGGCGCGCAGGGGATTTAGTTTTCAGGCGGATGGACCGTTGGATATGCGCATGGATACGCGCCGGGGGCCAACCGCCGCACAAGTGGTAAACGAGGCGAGCGAGCGAGAGCTTGCGGACCTCATTTACGAATACGGAGAAGAAAGGAGGTCGCGGAGAATCGCCAGAGCCATTGTGCGGGGGCGGCCGGTTACAACCACGGGGCAACTTGCCCGGATTGTAGCCTCAGCCGCTCCGGCAATGAAACAAGAGCGGATTCATCCGGCGACGAGAACTTTTCAGGCTCTCCGTATCGCCGTGAATCGCGAGCTGGACGAAATTCGGGCATTGTTTGAGGCCGCACCCAGGTTGCTTAAGCCCTCGGCAAGACTGATCGTCATCAGCTTTCACTCGCTGGAAGATCGGATCGCGAAAGACAGCCTGCGGGAAGGCGCGCAGCAGGGAATCTGGGAGATTCTGACCAGGAAGCCCGCCGTGGCAGGCGAAGAAGAGATGGAACGCAACCCCCGTTCGCGGAGCGCGAAGCTGAGGGCGGCGGAGAGAACAGGGACTAGGGACTAGGGACTAAGGGATTAGTCCCTGAGTTCCTCAGGAGGAAACCATGGCGGCATGCACGACAACTTATTTCGAAGCCGGCCGCAACTGGAACGCGCGGGCCGCCGAGCGGAACGCTGAGCTATTGGCCCAGCAGGCGCTGCGCCGGCGGGGTGTGCGCACGCCGGAGTTTTACTTCGCCAGGCACATCGACAATTCGCGACTGGTCAAAGCGCCGGACCCGGTGCGGGTGCGCGAGATGCGCCTGTTTTCCGCGGCGGTCGCCGTGCTGTTCTCTTTGGTGATGATCTATGGTTTGCAGCACTTCAACGCCATCGAAGGCGGTTACCGCGTGGAGTCGGAGAAGCAGATGCGCGACCAGTTGCGCGAGGAGAACCGCCAGTTGCGGCTGGCCGAGGCACAGCTTACCCAGCCGAGCCGCATCGACTCGATGGCCCGTCAACTGGGTCTTGCGGAGCCACAGCCGGGCCAGGTGATTCATCCCAACGCCCGTCCCGATGTTGGCGCTCCCGCCATTGCCCAGGTCACTCCTCCGGCGCCCGCCGCGCAGTAAGCCGTGCAAGCCGGCGGGTTCTCATTTCCGGAGCGAAACGCCATGCAGGCAGCCGTTCGAGTCAACCGGAACCGCCCCAATGCGGCGCGTGTTATACCGTTCAAGCGGGCGCGTTTCTGGCTGATCTGCCTGTTTTTTCTGCTCTGGGCCTGCGCCATTGCCGGCCGGCTTTTTTGGCTGCAGATAATCCGCCACAAAGAGTTCGTGGAGCGCGCCGAGAAGCAGCAGCAGCGCACTTTTGAGGTGGCTCCCCGCCGCGGCGTGCTCTACGACCGCAACCTGCGTGAGCTGGCCATGACCGTGCAGGTGGACTCCATCTTCGCCGTGCCCACCGAGATTGACGACAAGCAGGCTGCCGCGCACGCCCTGGCCGCCGCGGTGCACACCGACCCCGAGGATGCGCAGACCACCGAGGAACAAATTGCCGCGCGGCTTGATAAGGGAAACAGCTTTGCCTGGGTGGCGCGGCGCGTGACGCCGGAGGTGGCGGCTCGCGTCAGGGCGCTGCCCATCAAGGGCATCTACTTTCAGAAGGAGTTCCAGCGCTTCTACCCGGACAACGAGATCGCCGCGCAGGTGCTGGGTTATGTGGGGCTGGACGACAACGGCCTGGGCGGGCTGGAGCAGAAGTTCGAGCCGCAACTTCACGGCGTTCCGGGCCGCATGTACACCGCCATGGATGCGCGCCGCCGGGTATTGGGATCGAGCGAACACGATCCCGAGCCGGGCCAGAACCTGGTGATGACGATCGACGAGAACATCCAGTTCCTGGCCGAGCGGGCGCTGGACCACGCCATGCAGCGCACCCAGGCAGCCAACGGAACGGTGGTGGTGCAGGACGTGCATACCGGGCAGATTCTGGCTCTGGCCATCCGCCCCACCTTCAATCCCAATCAATTTCGCCGCACCACGCCGGAGCTGCTGCGCAATCATGCGGTCAGCGACGTGTACGAGCCCGGTTCGGTCTTCAAGCTGGTCACTTATTCGGCTGCGCTGGAGCAGCACGTGGCCGCTCCTGACGACCAGATCGACTGCCAGGGCGGGCAGATCACGCTGGCCGGCCGCGTGATTCACGACAACCAGGGTGAACATTACGGCGTGATTCCAGTCCACAAGGCGCTGGAGGAGTCAAGCGACGTGGCCGCCATCAAGCTGGCGCTCAAGGTGGGCCAGGACCGCTTCTATCAATACATCCGCGACTTCGGCTTCGGCTCCCGCACCGGCGCCGAAATGCCCGGCGAGACTCGCGGCTTGCTGCGCCCCGTGAACAAGTGGGGTCCATCGTCGATCGGGTCCATCGCCATCGGACAGGAGATTGCCGTCACGCCGCTGCAACTGGTCTCCATGGTCTCGACGATCGCCAACGGAGGGGTTTACCTGCCGCCGCGCGTGCTGATGCCCGGCCAGCTCGATCCCGCCTCCATAGGCCCAAAGTCAGCCGCAGCGCAGGCTTCGTTGCAGCCTTCACCCTTCAAACCGGGCGGCGAGCTGCCCAATCCGCTGCCTCCCGGCGCCCACCGCGTGCTCTCCGAAATGACCGCCGCGCAGATGCGCAAAATGATGGAAGGCGTGGTGCTGTTCGGCACCGGCAAGCCGGCGCAACTGAATGGATACTCCTCCGGCGGCAAAACCGGCACCGCGCAGAAGATCGATCCGGTCACGCATCTCTACTCCAAGACCATGCACATCGCTTCGTTCGCAGGCATAGCGCCGGTAAACAATCCGGTCATCTCGGTAGCGGTGGTGATCGACAATCCGAAAGGCGGCTCGTATTACGGCACCGCGGTTTCCGCTCCGGTGTTTGCCGAAGTGGCGCAGCAGGTGCTTGAGTATCTGGGCGTGCCGCACGACATCGATGTGCGCCCCTCTCGCTCTCTGCCGGAGGCCGAAGCGCCCGTGACCGAAGACGACGCTGGAGAGCATACGGGCGACATCAACGCGCTCTATGCCGCGGCCAACGATCTGCCCAGCGACGATCCCCTGCGGGGGGGCGATATTAAGAACCTGCACGCGGGCGCAAACCAAACGGGAACCGCAGATCAAACAGCCACTCAGCCGGCGAATCCGGCTTCGGGCGCCAAGGCAACAACGGGCAGCGCACAGACTCCTTCCGCAGCGCCGCAACCCGTTGCGCAGCAGGCAAAGACGGCTGGATCAGCAACAGTTAAGCAGGCGACTGTCACGGTCACTGAAGTCAAGCGCCTTCAGGTTCCATCGCTGATAGGATTGCCGGTACGGAAAGTCATCGAGCAGGCCGCAGCCGCGGGCCTGGACGTGCAGATCAGCGGCAGCGGGACGGTGCGCGAGCAGGCTCCCGCTCCCGGCGCGATGGTCGCACCTGGAACGCAGATCGTGGTCCGCTGCGGGCGGTGAGTCATGCTCTATCTGCTGGAACGTCCGGACACAAGGGCCGATTACATGCCCTCCGGCCAGCGGCGAGTTGCTGAGAGCGCCTCGCCCGTTTCGAGAAGACTCTTCAGGCTGGCAAGGATCATCGGCCAACCGCCCGAAATCGCCTTGATAAGCTTCGAGTCGCTCTTGTCCATCTCGTGCAGCACTGTGAGCTTGACCGAATCGCCCTTCTCTTCGAGCGTGTAGGTCAGGCGAGAGTAGCCCTCCGCACGAGCCTCGGGATGGAGCTGATGCTGCCACGTCAACACCAGCTTCCGGAACGGATCAATCTCCACCACTTGGCCCGAGTCGGCTGTGCGCCCGTCGGGTGTCACGATCCGCCAGGATGCGCCGGGTTTCCATTCGGACTCCTGCGTTGTCCCCATCCAAAATCGACGCGTGAATTCGGGTTCGATCAGCGCCCGCCAGAGTTTCT
>JBEKZR010000349.1:0-4005 GCA_049509715.1 Occallatibacter sp.
GATCCCGCGCGACGCTGGAGGCCGGGCCTTTCCCCAGCCTCGATCGCCAGAGCATCCTGGAACAGCCTACAGCATCCAAGCCTGAACGCGCATCCTCGGCTCCATGGCTGCAAGTTGTTCCCCGAAGGCCGGCAACGCCGCGCGATCCCGCGCTGCTCAGGAGTGGACACGCGCATCAAGAGCGGGATTTCCGTTCTTGATGCTCCGATGCATGGATGGACGGGGGGAGGGCGGAACGGGAGGAAACAAAATTCGATTCGCGCAGAAGAGAAAAAAGAGGAGTTCCGAGGCTTCATGGAAAACATGCCGCCTGGGAACTCCTTTCCCCAGATCTGCGTTGTTTCTAAAAACAAGTCTGTGGGAAACCGGTATTTAATACCTGGTCAATATTGCTCAATTCATAGATTACGAAGGGAGTATGGACATAAGTAACCACCAGTTATTACTAATCAGTAACGGGCTTGCGGGAGGGGTGCGATGCCAGAGCCTGGCGGCGATCATGGATGTCGGCGTCGGCCAGCAGCGAGCGGTTCAGCACACGCATGGATAGCTCAGTCCGGTTGTCGGCGCCGGTCTTGCGCATCAGGCGGCCCACATGGGCCTTCACGGTGCGCTCCTCGATGCCCAACTGACGGGCGATCTCTCGATTGGAGCGGGCCATCAGGACCAGTTCCAGCACCTGGCGCTCGCGGCCGGTCAAATGGGGGCCGGCGCTGGTGAGGCCGGAGTGGGGGACCTTGAGCAGCCGGTCGATGAGTTTCGAGAGCAGCCTGCGCGGCGCCCAGATGGAGCCGCCGGTGACCACCTCGATGGCCGTCCGGACCGTGTCCGGGCCGGCGGTCGACTCCAGGTAGGCCCTGGCCCCGGCAATGATCGAATCCAGAACCAGTTGATCGTTTCCTTGCGGGCCGATGACGATCAGCCGGATGCCGGGTCGCCTGTGGCGAATGGCCTTCAGGGCCTTCAACCCAACAGACGAAGAATGCAGATCCACGACCAGATACTCCAGCGTGGAGCGGGCCAGCAGCTCATCCAAGGTCCCGGTAACCGGGATGAGCCGGGCATGGCCCTCCTGGGCAGGTTGATCGAAGATGCTGGCGAGTCCCTCAAGGCGGATGGGTTCATCGGAGACTAAACCAATCCGGATTGGGTCAGGAATGCGAATCGAAGACATCTTGCTTCCCCGTCAATTGGCAGGAAGGCTGGGCCCGGTACAGCAACCGGAGCACGCATGGCCCGCATCGCCTCAGAAAAATCACTGATTTGAAAACCACTTCAGCCAGTCTTGCCTGCAACTACCCCTGGAGCTTGGGAAGAACGACCTTGCACCTGCGTCTCGCTGAAGGGCTCGACCACCCGGTGTTGGATGGCCCGTTCCCGGATCCAACGGTCGCTCTAAATCGACATGCCTTTCCTCTTCCGGATTCAGTTTTCCTATCCGGAGAAAAAATGGCTGGTTTTCGCTCAAACCAGACGCATTATCTACGCAAGGTGCCGGCAATTGACAATGACACAATTGGGTTACTACACGCCACGGACGGGCAACCCGAGGCGCAGCAGCGGGCTTTCCTCAGGGGAAAGCTGGCGCTGGCAATTCCGATATTCCTTAATTCCAGCAAAATCTGTAGCATCAACCCGGCAGGGCGTAGTACAGTCATTTCAGTCAGGCCAACGAGGGTACCCCATTGATTAAGCAGGACATCGTCCATCATGTAATCGAGCGCACGGGCCTGCCGCGCACCAAGGCAGAGGCCGCGGTGGATACGGTTTTCGAGGGCCTCAAGCAGGCTCTTGCCGCCGGCGAGCGCATCGAACTGCGCGGATTCGGCGTTTTCAGCGTCCGCGCCCGCAAAACCGGCATCGGCCGCAATCCCCGCACCGGCACCGAGGTCAGCATCAATCCCGGCAAGGCGGTGCGCTTCAAGCCGGGCAAGGAACTGCACGTACTGGAGACCGGCGACGCTCCCAAGAGTTGATGAAGCGGCCAGAGCGGCCCGCCAGACTCACATCAGGCGTAACGCATCCACATCCACGATGAGGTTGCGGCGCGGAATCTGGGCCTGGTCGGCGTGCGCCAACATTCCGCGCAGCGCCGCGTTCAGCGCCTTGCGCGAGCCAGCCTTGAGAATCATGTGAAAGCGGTAGACGCCCTTGATGCGGGCGATGGGCGCGGTGCATGGCCCAAGCACGCGCACAGCTCCGCTGCTCTGGCTTTGGATGAGGTACTTGCCGAGGACCGCCGACCATCCCGCCGCTTCTTCGAGTTTTTGCGACTGCACCAGGACATTGGCCAGCACCCCGAAGGGCGGATAGTGCATCCAGCGGCGATACTTGAGTTCGCGCTCGACGAAGGCGGCGTAGTCGTGCTTGCTCGCGGCCAAAATCGCGTAGTGATCGGGATAGTAGGTCTGCACCACCACGCGACCGGGCAGTTCGCCGCGTCCGGCGCGGCCTGAGACCTGGGTCATCAACTGAAAGACTCGCTCGGCGGCGCGGAAGTCCGGCATGGAGAGCGCGTAATCGCAGCCCACCACGCCGACCAGCGTGACGCCGTGAATATCGTGGCCCTTGGCGATCATCTGCGTGCCCACGAGCAGGTTGATCTCTCCGGAGTGCAGCCGCGCGAGCAGCCGTTCCAGATCGTAGCGGCCGCGGACGGTGTCGCGGTCCATGCGGCCGATGCGCGCGCCGGGAAAGACTTCGCCCAGCCGTTCTTCGCCTTGTTGAGAACCGGCGCCAAGGTAGTAGAGGTGCTCGCTCGAGCACTTGGGACAGCGGGCGGGGACGGTGCGGCGGAAGCCGCAGTAGTGACATTCGAGGCGCTGGCCCGCGCGGGCAAGGCCTGCGTCATTCGCCGGGGCTCCCACGTCCGCCGCGGCGGATTCATCCGTGGGGTGGTCTGCCGGCGTCTTGTGGTGGGTGAGCGAGATGGCGCAGTTCTGGCACTCCAGCTTTTCTCCGCAGGCGCGGCAGATGACGACGAAGGAGTAGCCGCGGCGGTTGAGCAGGATGAGCGCTTGCTCGCCGCGTTTGAGCGCCTGGCGGGTCTGGTCCACAAGCGCCCGCGAGAAGAGTTGCTCCTGGCCGGTTTCCTTGAACTCCTGCCGCATATCGATAATCTCGACTTCAGGCAAAGGACGGTTCATGACGCGGTCGCGCATCTCGATGCGCGTGTATTTGCCCAAGACGGAGTTCTGCCAGCTTTCCAACGAGGGTGTGGCCGAGCCCAGCACCACCACGGCGCCTTCCAGCTTGGCGCGCATCACGGCCACGTCGCGGGCGTTGTAGCGCGGCGTCTCCTCCTGCTTGTAGCTTTGGTCGTACTCCTCATCCACCAGAATCAAACCCAAATTAGGCGCGGGGGCAAAGATGGCCGAGCGGGTGCCGACGACAATGGGCGCCTCTCCGCGGCGAATGCGCCGCCACTGGTCGCTGCGCTCCTCAGGCGTGAGCGCTGAGTGGAGCAGAGCCACCTTCTGCCCGAAGGCCTGGTCGAGCAGGCCGACGGTCTGCGGCGTGAGGCCGATCTCGGGAACCAGCAGGATGGACGAGAGGCCCCGGTCGAGCGCGCGCTGCATGGCGGCCAGGTAGACGGCCGTTTTTCCCGAACCCGTCACTCCGTGAAGTAAAAAGGGATGGAATCCCCCCAGAGCCGTCGCCAGGCTGGCCAGGGCTTCCGTCTGCGACTCGTTGAGCCGGAAAGGCGCGGCGGCAGGTTCGATGCCCCCAAGGTGGAAGATTGCGGGACGCTCGTCGATACGGACCAGGCCGCGCCGGACGAGGGTTTGCAGGGTTGAGGAAGGCAAATCGCGTCGGCGCAACTCGGCCAGGGGCAGTTCGCCGCCGCAGGCCGCCAGTTCGGCCAGGATGGCCTGCTGCTTTGGGGTCAGCGCCGGGAGCCGCGCCTCGGGAACCAGCACAGCAAACCGCTCCATCCGGCGCGCATCGCGCTCGGCGGCGGCGGTTTCGCGGGCAATCCATTTTTTGCGCACCAAGCCGGCCAGG
>JBEKZR010000035.1:0-16438 GCA_049509715.1 Occallatibacter sp.
GCGTTGGCGGTGGCGCGAGGGCTGCGCGTGGCGAGGCTGGCGGATGTGGCGGGGGCGATGTCGCTGGAGGCGCTGATGGGCACGCCTTCCGCTTTCGATGCGCGGATTCACGAGGCGCGGCCACATGCAGGGCAGATAGCGGCAGCGGCTCACCTGGTGCGGCTGATGGAGGGCTCGGAGATACGCGAGGCGCACCGGGAACACGATTCGCGGGTGCAGGACGCCTATTGTCTGCGCTGCATGCCGCAGGTGCACGGGGCGGCGCGGGATGTGCTGGAGCATGTGCGGGGAGTGCTGGAGATTGAGAGTGGTTCGGCTACGGATAATCCGCTGGTATTCCCAAAGAACTCCTCCAAAACGCTAGAGCACGGAGTGCTTTCGGGAGGGAATTTTCATGGAGCGCCGCTGGCGTACGCGTTCGACTACGCGGCCATTGCGCTGACCGCTCTGGCCAGCATGACGGAGCGGCGGATCGACCGGCTGCTGAATCCGGACATCAACGAGGGGCTGCCGGCGTTTCTCTCGTCCGATGCGGGGCTCTCGTCGGGATTCATGATGGCGCAGGTTGTGGCGGCGGCGCTCATCAACGAATGCCAGGTGCTGGCGCACCCCTCGTCGACGGGCAGCATTCCGACCAGCGGGGGCAAGGAGGATCATGTCTCGATGGGCATGACCGGGGCGCTGAAGCTGCGCCAGATTGTGGAAGACGCCGAGCGGATCGTGGCCATCGAGCTGATGTGCGCGGCGCAGGGGTTGGAGTTTCGCAGGCCGCTGAAGTCGGGATGGGCGATCGAGCGGGCGCATGCCGCGGTGCGTGCGGTGATTCCGCGGCTAGACCAGGACCGGATTTTGGCGCCGGATATCGATGCGCTGGCCTCGGCGGTGAGGACGGGCGCATTCGACGCGTGGTGCGAATAGCCCGAGTGAATACGAGCCGAGTACTCACAACGAAGCTGTCAACCGTAAAAAGGGAGGCTTGCAGGCTGCCCGGCTTATCCTCACGCATTTGACACTGAAACCGCTATCCCAGTTAGGCTGAATTATTTAACACTCAAACCCATCCGCGTCTCCACCAGGACGTCGCCCTGGAACGGCCTTCTCCGGCTACAAGCTATCTCCGGCAGACTCGGAGCTCATTCCATCCAGATTCATTGCGGCGATCTGCCGGCCGCCGCAGGCTCCGGTCCGGGCGCAAAAATAATTCGTATCCGGCAATGCGATTCGATGTTCAAATGTGGGTACTATGTCTTAGGCGGGAGGTCGCCCATGCGCAAATTGGCAATGTACGGGTTCGTCGTGGTAATGGCGCTACCGGCGTTTGCGGGTCAGCGCGTGACGGTAACCGAGTTGGAGCACGTGCTTTCGGCCGCGCGAGGCAGCTCGGATACTGAAATAGCACGAAAACTGGAAGATATGGAGCTGACTGAGCGTCTGAGCCCGGCCAAGCTAGCGCACTGGAGGGCGGGTTTACCCGGCGAAAAGGCCCAACAGGCTCTGCTTGCGCTGGCAGATCAGTCGGCTTTTCTCGATCCTCCGGCGGCGGATATTCCCACCACGGCCACGCCGGACCTGGCCGAGCAGCGCCGCATCATGACCTTGACTGTCGATTATCTTCGCAAAGCCCTGCCTTTACTGCCGAGCCTTTTCGCCACGCGCACAACCACGCGCTTCCTCTCCAAGCCCTCCGACCTTTCCGAGTCACTTCATCCCGTGGGCCGATCCAGCATCACCGTGCTCTATCGCGAAGGCCGCGAGAAGGTGGAACAGGAAACGGCAAAGAGCAAGAAGCCGCCACTGGAGGAACGGGGGTTGACCAGTTGGGGAGTCTTCGGTCCCGTTCTTTCCACCGTGATGTTAGATGCCGGCCTGAACAAGCTGGCGTGGAGCCGGTGGGAGAACTCTCCCGCCGGAGCGGTTGCCGTTTTCCAGTACTCAGTGCCAATAGAGAAATCCCACTACGACATTCGTTACTGCTGCTTCACTTCGGCATACGGATTCGAGATCAATCTTTTTCACGAGTTCACCGGCTACCACGGGGAGATCGCCGTGGATTCAAGCGACGGCTCGATTCTCCGTCTGACGCTTGTGGCAGACCTCAAGCCGGAGGCTCCTCTTTCCCAGGCGGCAATCATGGTGGAATACGCCCCGGTCGAGATCGGCGGCCAGACCTATATCTGCCCCATTCGCAGCGTCTCGCTTTCAAAGGCACAAACCGCCGCCAAGGGCCAAGTTCAGCCACCTTCGGCGCCGGCCGCGAATACCCCAGGAAACTCCCTGCTGGAGGCCAGTTTCGTTCCCTCCGGCATTAGCCAAGTTCTCCTCAACGACGATTCCTATGAGCAATATCATCTGTATCGCGGCGAGCTGAATATAGTGACCGGGGAGGGAACAGGAACAGAGCAGGCCACCAACACAGCCGGCAAGCAGGCCGAGAATGCCCCTTCCGAAACCGTGAACTCACCCTCCGGCGCCACAGCCGCTAAAGCGGCCCAGACGGAGGCCGATACGGCAGCTCTTGCTGCCGAGGCCGTTCCCTCTGGCGCCGTGCCGGCTCCAGCAGCGGCCGCCGCGGCAGTTCCAGCGGCGCCCACCGACACTGAGATCGCCGTAACTGCCGCAGCCGGCATACCAGAAGCCGCCCTCCATCCCCGTCCCGCAACGCCGGATTCCGGTTTTATCCTGCGCACCACCTCGCGCCTGGTGGATGTGGGTCTGGTCGCCTATGACAAGAAGGGCCATCCGATCACCGACCTGAAGCCGGGGAACTTGGAAATCTACGACAACGGGCGCAAGCAGCAGATCAAATTCTTTACCGATGCCGCCGCCGATGCGACCCAGCCCGCCGCCGCGCCCGCTCAAGCGGCTCCGGAGCAGAATCAGCCCGCATACGCCAATCGCCCTGCCGCCGGCGACACAAGACCCGGCGCCCGGCCGGCCGAAAGCGCTGCCACGATCCTGCTCATGGACCCAAGCAACCTGTCCTTCGCCGACCTGACCATCTCCCGCAACCAGGTTCTTCGCTTTATCAGGGCCCTGCCGCCCACAGAACGAATCGCCCTCTACACCATGAACTCGCGCGGTTTTCAGGTGGTGGCCGAGGGGACCACCGATCATGACCTAGTCGAGACCAGACTTTCCAAGTGGATGCCAAGCGCGCAGGACGTCGCACAGGCCCAGGAAGCGGAGCAACGCAACCGGCAACAGTTCGATGAAGTTCATAACGTCTCAGACTTGACTGACGTCAACGGTCGCATTGACCTCTCTCCCGATACCCGGATAGCCACTTTGGACCCGAACCTGCGGGACTGGGGGAAAACGCCGGCATCCGATGCGCTCGCCATCCTGGTCGGCGTCGCCCGCCACCTGTCCGCTCTTTCAGGCCACAAGAATCTGGTGTGGGTTGCCAGCGACAACGTGCTCGCCGACTGGAACAACCAGTCGACCAGCTTCACAAAGACCAACAAGAACATCGAGCCCGATGTGCTGCGCGCGCAGGAGGCCATGAACGACGCCCACGTCAGCGTCTACCCTCTCGACGCCTCGCAATTGGGGGGCGGAGCCGCCGATCCCAGCCTCTATAGCCAGAGTATCCAACTGACTCCGGGGGCGCAGGAATTACTGGCAGTCAGGAATAGTCTTTCTGGACTACCCGCATGTGGATTACTAGGGCCAGGGGGCATTGATCCCGGAGTCAACTCCGGAATGGACGTCGACACATGCCCGAACAGCCGAATCCCCGGACGCCCCTTGGCGCAGATGCAGCAGGACCTTCACCCCATCCAGGGCGCCTTCCGCCAGTTGGCCGAGGCCACCGGCGGCCGCGCATTTCGACGCGCCTCCGACCTAACCGGGGAACTCGACACCGTGGTTGCTGACGGCCGCGCCGCCTATCTGGTCAGTTTCACTCCCGATCAGCCCGCCGACGACAAGTACCATCTGCTGGCCGTAAAACTCGTCGGCCGCCGCGACGTCACCCTCCACTACCGCACCGGTTACCAGTACGACAAGGAACCAGCCACGCTCAAGGACCGCTTCCGCCAGGCCATCTGGCAGCCCGCCGACATCGCCGAGATCGGCCTCAGCGCCAACCCGATCGCCGAGTCCAAGGGGCCCAAGCTCGTACTGAACATTGCCGCCACCGACCTAGACCTGGCGCAGCAGGGCAAGTTATTGACCGACAAGGTGGACATCTTTGTGGCGCAGAGAGACGACGCCGGACTCCATGCCCAGGTGAGCGGACAAACTGTGAACCTGCGCCTGATCCCCGCCACCTACGAGAAGCTGATGCGCGACGGCATACCCTTTGAGCAACCGCTGGAGTCCAAACCAGAAATCACGTCGGTGCGTGTCCTGGTGGTGGATGAGAACTCGGGTCTGATGGGATCGGTGACGGTGCCGACAGGCGCATGGGGAGAAAAACGATGATGGATCATCGTTCATCTCCCCGACGCTCCCAGAGCGAAAGCAGGGTTACTGTGTTCTGTTGAGTTTTGTGCCGGGTCGCTGCTTCCTCCGCCCCAGCGACGAAGACCTGTCTCTTCACCTCAGCGAGCAAAAATCGCTCGCCGGGAACCCCGAGTCGCCGGGACCCCGGTTTGCCACCCCGTCGACGAAGACCTGTCGCCGGGGACCCCGGCCTGATGGTCGCGTCGACTTGAATGACGCGGTTTCGGGATACACCTTCCCTGGTTGCGGTATAGCATCTATCGTGGCGGGTGCGGGCGGCGATCAGGCGCCTTGAGGCGCAGTCCGGCGATTCTCCGAGGTTTCTCTCATTTTTTGATTGCTTTTTGATAAAAATATCCGTAAAATAAGATTCTAAAGCTTCCTCTCGCTGACAGGTCCCCCAGCCCGTTTCTGAGGATGTACACGCAAATCATCCCTTCCAAGGACACCAAATCGATGGCAAAGCGTCGCGGAAATCCGAATTGGGGCAAGCCAGAGCCCATTGGGCCGGTTGTGCCTACAGTGACCTCCTTCGAGCAGATCGTGAAGGAGTTCAAACTCACCCCGGACCAGTACATCCGGTCCACCCGTCTGCGGGAGTGGGCTCGCCGGAACAAGAATTCCAAATACATCCCTGAGGCGCTGCTGGAGGCCTGGGGTTTTGAGATCGAATCGACGTTGTAGGCTCCTTTCCTCTGCGTGTTTCGCAAAAGCGCCGCCTTCGGGCGGCGCTTTTGCTGTTTGCGGCTGCCATAGGCGAGAATGAAAGGGTCGCCATGCCCAATAGTTCCCGCATCTTCGAGCCCCCGTTCACCGACGTTCCCGGCGCGCTGGAGGAGATCCGCGCCGGGCGCATGGTGGTTGTGGTGGACGACGAGAGCCGCGAAAACGAGGGCGACCTGACTTTGGCGGCCGAGTACGTGACCCCTGAAGCGATCAACTTCATGGCCAAATTCGGCCGGGGGTTGATCTGCCTGGCCCTAACTGAGGAGCGCGCCGATCATCTGCGGCTGTTCCCCATGACGCAGCAGAACTCCTCGCGCTTCGGCACCGCGTTTACCGAGACCATCGAGGCGCGCGAGGGGGTCACCACGGGCATTTCGGCGGCGGACCGGGCACACACCATCCGCACGGCCATCGATAGCCGGACGAACTACAGCGATCTGGCGCGGCCGGGACACGTGTTTCCGCTGCGGGCGCGCCGGGGCGGCGTGCTGGTGAGGGCGGGGCAGACCGAGGCTTCAGTCGATCTGGCGCGATTGGCCGGCCTCGATCCTTCTGGCGTGATCTGCGAGATTATGCGCGACGACGGAGAGATGGCGCGGATTCCGGACCTGATTCCGTTCTGCCGGGAACACGGGCTGCGAATCTTGACCGTGGCGGAGCTGATCCGCTACCGGCTGCGCCATGAGCGGTACATTGTGCGCGCCGGAGAGAGCCGCATCCAGACGCGCTACGGCGAGTTCCGCATGATTGCATACGAGAGCGAGGTAAACGGCGGGGAGAGCCACATCGCGCTGGTGCGCGGCGATCTTTGCCCGGACTGTCCAGCATTCCACAGTGGGCCGGCAGTCGCGGACACGGCGGGGAATCTGGAGGCAGCGCGGGCTGTGTGCGCGCGCGCCGTGCTGGTGCGGGTGCATACGCGCTGCACGGCGGGCGATGTGTTTGCGGCCGACTGCCGCTGCCGGGAGACGCTGGATCAATCGATGCGCATGATTGCCGAAGAGGGATGCGGCGTGGTGCTGTACCTGCACAACACCTCGCGCGGCTTTGAGGTGGAGCGCGCGGCGGCTTCGGCAGAGGCGTTCGAGCCCGGCGGCGCGGCTGCGCCGCATGAAGCGCCGGGAACGGATGCGGGGCGACTGATTCTGCACCAGGAGTTGCGCGGGCGCGAGGGCTCGCAGGCTCGTACCGGACGGATTCTGCGGGCCATCGGACTGGGCGGGCAGATTTTGTCGGACCTCGGGATCCAGCGCATCCGGCTGCTGTCGAATACCGCCATGCACATTCCCGCACTGGAAGGATTCGGGTTGGAAATCGTGGAGCAGGTGGCGATCCCGGTGGAGGAGTGCAGCCGGATGGGATGAATGGCACGCGGAGATCATCCACCTGGTTTTCGATTGACAGGACGCTCTTAAAGTATCTAGTTTATAACAGGGTAACTGTCACCGTATCAGTTCAAGCGCCACAAGGGCGATGACCGACGTTCAAAGTTGGATTGCCATGAGTTGCACACCCCAGGTTTTCGAACCGCAGAGCCTGTACGAATTAAGCTGGACCTATGCCCAGGATGGCAAGTGTGCGGTTGACGCCTCGACTGGAATCGTGGTGGATGCGAACCCGGCAGCAGAAGCATTGATGGGCTATTCCCGCGCGGAACTCATCGGCATGCCTATCACCATGCTGCACCCGGAGGCGGAGCGCGAGCGGGTTCAGGATGAATTCCGCAAGGCAACACAGGATGCAGCGCCTCACCTCGGCCTTCACATCCAGCAAAAGAACGGCAATTGCGTGTCGGCCGCGATCTGGTCGTCGGAAGTGCTGAAGTTAGCCGACCGATCGATAACGATAGTCGAGTTCCGCGATATTTCCGAACAAGTGCGGAAGGAACATCAGCTTTCGTCCCAGAATTGGGCGTTGGGTGCCTATGCGCTCGCGGCCCTGGCGCTGGGCCGGGTTCAGTCTTCAGAGAGCCTTCTGTTGCAGTCCATCTGTGAAGCAGTCACGCACCAATCCGTATATAACCTCGCCTGGGTGGGCATAGCGGAAGAGGGGCCGGGTAAGCCGATTCGAATTGCCGCGAAAGCCGGGAGTGCGGTTAAGTACCTGGACAACATTCGAGTTAGTTGGTCGGAGAATGAGCCACTGGGACAAGGCCCGACCGGCACCTGCCTGCGCGAAAACAAGATGCAGATTGTACAGAACCGCGATACGGTGGCCGCCTTCGCTCCGTGGCGGAAATCGGCAAAGCGCTTCGGGATCCGATCCACGGTGGCCATTCCAATATGCGCCGATAACGATTGGAAGGGGGCTTTGACCGTTTATTCCGATCACGTCGAAGCGTTTGATGCCCCAGCGGTGGAGGTATTTCAGCGCCTTGGCGAGCATATTGTCAATGGCATTCATACGCTTCATCAGAGTATGCTTCTAGCTGCCGAGCGGGTGAAGCTGGCCGCGGCGCAAAAGCATGTGGTAGACGCGCTGTCGGCCTCTGTGGCCGCAATGGTCACCGCGATTGGAGTTCGCGACCCCTATACCGCGGAGCACGAGAACAGAGTGGCAACCATCGCAGTTGCCATTGGCCGGGAAATGGGCTGGGACGAAAACAGATTGGAAGGGATACGGCTGGCCGGCATGGTGCACGATATCGGGAAGATTGCGATACCGTCCCAAATCCTGGTCAAGCCGGCGCGCCTCAGTGCCGCGGAATTCGCCTTGATCAAAGAGCATCCGGAGACCGGCAACAACATCTTGCAAGGCCTTCCGTTCACTTGGCCGGTCGCCGAAATGGTGCGCGAACATCATGAAAGGTTGGACGGCTCGGGCTATCCTCTGGGCCTCAAGGGGGATGCGATCCTGCCCGAATCCAAGGTTCTGGCAGTAGCGGACATGGTGGAGGCAATGGCCTCGGACCGGCCGTACCGGCGGTCGCATGGCTTGGAGGCCGCCCTCAGGCAAATTGAAAGTGAGGCCGGCACGCTTTTGGATCCTGAGGCTGTGCGCATCTGCGCCGCTCTCTTCCGCGAGAAGCGCCTGGTTTTGCCGAGTCTGAATTAGCGTTGATTCCGCGCCTACTCCGGTTGCTGTCGAATGCCCCCATGCACATTCCAGCCCTGGAGGGCTTAGGGTTGGAGATTGTGGAGAAGGTGTCGATTCCGGTGGAGGAGCGCAGCCGGATGGGGTAAACGGCAAACTGTGTGCAATTATGCACATACCATTCGATTAACTCTAACTTATTATAGGGATATGTGATTCTCACAGCGAACTGATATGGCGCATCGTATTAGAGCGCCATATGGGTCTCAGCCGGGCAGAGAGGCCGAGGGCTATGACTCAGATCCCCAATATCAGCGAGCCGCAGAGCCTGTACGAATTGAGCTGGACCTATGCGCAGGATGGCAAGCTGGCGGTTGACGCCGCGACTGGAATCGTGGTGGATGCGAACCCGGCAGCAGAAGCATTGATGGGCTATTCCCGCGCGGAACTCATCGGCATGCATATCACCATGCTGCACCCGGAGGCGGAGCGCGAGCGGGTTCAGGATGAGTTACGCAAGGCAACGCAGCATGCAGCGCCTCACCTCGGCCTTCACATCCAGCAAAAGGACGGCAATTGCGTGCCGGTCGCGATCTGGTCGTCGGAATTGTTGAAGTTGGCCGACCGATCGATAACGATTGTCGAGTTCCGCGATATTACCGTGCACAACGATGAGATCAAGCATCTGGAGCAAGTGGAAGCCAGATATCGTGGCCTTCTTGAGGCGGCTCCGGACGGGATGGTGGTGGTGAACCAGGGCGGGGAGATCGTCCTGTTGAATGCCCAGGCAGAGAAGCAGTTCGGATATCGCCGCGATGAACTTTTGGGCCAGAAGGTCACTGACATCATTCCGCAGGGCTTTGCAGAGCGACTGATCGCCGACGGAACCCGCACTGCGGCTGAGGCTCTGGCGCAGCAAATCGGCACCGGGATTGAGCTGAACGGACTGCGGAAGGATGGAAGCAGTTTTCCCATCGAGATCATGCTCAGCCCGCTGGAGAGCGCCGAGGGAATCCTGGTGACGGCGGCCATCCGCGATATCACCGTGAAAAAGGAGAGAGAACATCGGCTTACGGCCCAGAATTGGGCATTGAGCGCCTATGCGGGCGCAGCTATGGCGCTTACGTCGGCTCGTACCTCCGAGGACCTTCTGAAGGCTGTTTGTGAGGCCATCACGAGCCAGTCCATCTATGTGCTTGCCTGGGTGGGTATTGCGGAAGAGGGTCCTGAGAAGAAGATTCGAGTTGTCGCTGAAGCGGGGAGCGCCAAGGGCTTTTTGCACGGACTGCAATTGAGCTGGTCGGAGGATGAGCCAGGGGGCCAAGGTCCGACGGGCATCTGTATTCGCACCAACAAGCTGGTTAACATCGAAGACTTCGAGACATCCGATGTTTCTGCAGCCTGGCGTGAACGAGCGATGCTAAGCGGCATACGCTCCAGCGTGTCCATTCCGCTCCTTGTCGAGGACGGCTGGCGCGGCGTGTTGACGATTTATGCGGCGCGCCCCAACGCATTTGAGGCACCGGCGGTCGAGGTACTTCAACACCTAGCGGAGCAGATTGTTCACGCTGTCCATGCGCTCGATCAGGGACTGGCTCTGAATGCCGGGGAGATCAACCTGGCCCATGTGCAAAAGCAGTTGACCGAGGCATTGTCCGCGATGGTGGCGCCCATGGTGGCCGCGATGGAGATGCGAGACCCTTACACCGCGGGCCACGAGAACAGAGTGGCAGATATCGCAGTTGCAATTGGCAAGGAGATGGGTTGGACTGAGGAGCAATTGCATGGATTGCGCGTGGCGGCACAGGTTCACGATATCGGGAAGATTTCAATCCCTGCGGAGATCCTGACCAAGCCGACCCAGCTCACCGCGGGAGAATGGGGTCTGATTCGCGAGCACCCGGGGACTGGCTACACCATTCTGAAAGACATTCCCTTTTCCTGGCCCATTGCCGAGATCGTACGCCAGCACCACGAAAGGCTGGACGGCTCGGGCTATCCCCTGGGCCTCAAGGGGGATGCGATCCTGCCCGAAGCCAAGGTTCTGGCAGTAGCGGACATGGTGGAAGCGATGGGCTCCCATCGGCCGTATCGGCCGGCAATCAAGATGAATATCGTATTGGAGCAGATTGAAAAAGAGGCCGGCGGCTTGCTGGATGTGGAGGCCGTCCGGATCTGCGCGGCCCTGTTCCGCGAGAAGCGCCTGGTTTTGCCGAGCCTGAATCAGCGTTGATTCCGCGCCCACTCCGGCTGCTGTCGAATACCCCCATACGCATTCCGGTACTGGAGGGATTCGGGTTGGAGATCGTGGAGCAGGTGGCGATTCCGGTGGAGGAGCGCAGCCGGATGGGGTAACTGGTTCGATACAATGCACTTTTGGGGGATTGACATGCGCCACTTATTTAGGTATCTAGTTGATGGGGCGACAGTTGTTGCCTTATTTTGTATCGATTGAAGAATCCCAAGGGCTGGAACCGAGCCGCGGAGACCCGCCGACATGAACTTCGAGCCGAATGCCGGCGACCGGCACTCTCTCTATGCATTGAACTGGGCCTGTGATCAAGATAGCAAGCTGGCGGTGGACGCCGACACGGGAATTGTGGTGGATGCCAACCCGGCGGCAGAAGCGCTGATGGGTTATTCGCGCGAAGAACTCATCGGTATGCACATCGCCCTGCTGCACCCGGAGGCCGGGCGCGAACGGCTCAAGGCTGAATTCCGGAAGGCAGTGGAGCATGCCTCGTCCCACAACGATATTTACATCCAGCGTAAAGACGGCTCAAAGGCGCCAGTCGCGATCTGGACGTCGGAACCGCTGGAGCTGGCCGGCCGCAGGCTGGTAATTGCCGAAATCCGCGATATTACCGATGAAAAGCAGAAAGGACACCAGCTTACGGCGCAGAACTGGGCGTTGTCGGCCTTTTCAATTGCAGCATTGGCGCTGGGACGCTCGCGCTCCGCGAAGGACTTGCTGCAATCCATCTGCGAGGCTATTACACAGCAATCGGTGTATGTGCTGGCGTGGATAGGCATAGCGGAAGACGGTCCGGATAAGCAGGTGCGGGTGGCGGCGTCGGCGGGGAGCGCCGCGGGTTATCTGGACGAACTGCCTATCAGCTGGTCGGAGGATGAGAGGAGCGGACAAGGCCCCGCGGGCGTTTGCATTCGCACCAAGACGCTGCAGATTTCAGAGGACACGGAGACTTCGCCGATCTACGGTCCATGGCGGGAACGAGCGCGGCGGTTCGGGATACGATCCTTCATGTTCATACCGCTCCGCATCGAAGGGAGTTGGCAGGGTGTGCTGGGCGTTTATTCCACCCGCCTCAAAGCATTTAAAAACGGGCCCGTTGAGGTATTCCAGAACCTTGCGGAGGAGATTGTCTACGGCGTGCAGGCGCTGGAACAGAAGCAGCTTCTGGACGCCGAGCGGCGCCACCTTAAAGAAACGCAAAGGCATCTGACGGAAGCTTTGTCCGCGTCGGTGTCCGCCATAGTCACCGCGATGGAACTGCGAGACCCCTACACCGCAGGCCATGAAAACAGAGTGGCGGCGATTGCATACGCCATCGGCAAGGAGATGGGCTGGCTGGAGGGCCGATTGCAAGGATTGCGGATGGCGGCAATGGTTCACGATATCGGGAAGATTTCGATACCCACTGAAATCCTGGCGAAACCGGCGGAGCTAAGTCCGGAAGAATGGGAAGTAGTCAAACGGCATCCGGAGAGCAGCTACACCATTCTGAAAGATATTCCCTTTACCTGGCCCATAGCCGACATAGTGCGCCAACATCACGAGAAGCTGGAAGGCTCGGGCTATCCCCTGGGCCTGAAGGCGGATGCGATTCTGCCCGAAGCCAGGGTGCTGACCGTGGCGGACATTGTGGAAGCGATGGCCGCCGACCGGCCCTATCGAGCGGCACTCGGTTTGGAGGTTGCCCTGGCAGAAATTGAAAGCCAGGCCGGAACGCTGTTGGATGCGGAGGTGGTGCGGATATGCGCCGCTCTGTTCCGCGAACGGCGTTTGATTATTCCGGGTTTGCATTGAAGCGGTTCTCCAATTCACGTGCCGTAGCCCACTCTGCGCAAGGCGGCTTTTTTATAAGGGTAAGGCCTTTCATCGGCAGCGGCTTTGGGGTACAGCAATTGTGGAGCCACTATACCTAGCCGATGGGCAAATAGTGGTCAATATTGACCACATTTATCAGCAGAATCTTGTATGATTGGAAAACTGTCCGGCGGGAAGACTTGGCATCGCCCATCATGCGGGAACCCACCCCCGCCATCGATTCGACCGATTACAAAGACGCTCTCTGAGGCCACCACATTCCTACGAGGAAAGGTTTGATTCGTTGAGCGTTCATCTGGTCAATCCAAGCGACAATTCTTTTGGCACCGCGGTTATCACGCCGCGCTGGCTGTTTGTGCTTGCTGCAGCGACACCTCGGACGGCGGGCGATCCTATTCTGGTGGATGAATCACTGGAGCAGATTGTTCCGGAAACCATTCAGCCGGGAGACATTGTGGGCATCAGCGTGCATACGGGCAATGCGCTGCGTGGATATGCGGTGGGCAGGATGGCGCGGAGCCGGGGCGCATGGGTGGTGTATGGCGGAATTCACGCGACGCTGTTTCCCGAGGAGGCGCTGGAAAGCGGGGAAGCGCACGCGGTGGTGAAGGGGGATGGCGATGTGGCCTGGGGCAAGGTGGTTGCCGATTGCCTGGCGGGAAAGCCGGAGAGGATATACGAAGGCGGGCGGATTGAAGGCGGCGAGTTCCTGGCTGCACGCTGGGACCTGATAGATCCTGATAAATATATGTGGGCCTCTGTGCAGACCATTCGCGGATGCCCGAAGCACTGTTCTTTCTGCAGCGTGTGGCGGACGGATGGGCAAAAGCCCCGGCAACGCAATCATCAGAGAGTGATCGATGAGATCGTCGATCTGCGGCGGCTCGGGTTTCGCTTTATTGCCCTGGCCGACGATAACTTCTATCCGGTGACGTTGACCGACCTGCGGCTGGCCAGGGAGCAAAACAACGCGGCCAAACTGGAAGAGCTGACGGCCATCCGCAGTGAGCGCTACCAACTGATGGAAGAGTTGGCCAAGCTGCCGAAAGACATGGTGTTCTATACCCAGATGACGATGGAGGCGGGTGAGGACGGTGCGTTTCTGGATGCGATGCGAAAGGCCAACATCAAGGGCGCACTGGTGGGTGTGGAAGCGGTGACGCCGGAGGGACTGAAAGCGGTCTTCAAGGACTGGAATTACTCCGGCGAAGCCCTGGCCAGGCAGTTGCAGACGTTCAAGGAGCACGGGGTCCATGTGCTGGGTTCGTTCATCTTCGGGCTGCCGACAGACAGGCCGGCGACCTTCGACGCCACGGTGGCAATGGCGCAGAAAGCGGGCATCACGTTTGCCCAGTTCGTGATGATGACGCCGTTTCCGGGCACGGTGGATTTCGGGCGCTGGGAGAAGGAGCAGGCGCAGCATCCGACCATGGTTGGAGATGTGCCGATTACCCGGTACTGGTTGATTCCCGCCGCGATTCGGCCCAAGATGTTTACCCCGCATCCTACCATGAGTTCGGATGAGATTCGAGAGCGCACACAAAAAGTATGGGACAAGTTCTATAGGTGGGGCGCTATCTGGCAGAGGTCGGCCTGCTGCCCGAATATAACTTCCAGAATCGCCTTTATGTTTCTTTCGAAACTCTACCGGCAGATGTATGCGGGCACGGGAATCTCGACCGACAGCGCGCGCCGTAAGAAATCGAAGGCCTGGGCCAGGTGGACGGCCCGGCAGTGCAAGAAGCTGTTCCAGGCAAAGCCCATGCCGGAGCTCGCGTCGCCTAAGTGGCAGACTGGGCTGGGCGCCATCGGTCAGGCTGCGTTTGCAGGCGATGGCGGCGAGATGGCGGGGCCGTTTGTTGTGGTTTCGAATAAATGAAGGCGTTCCGGATAAGCCGGTGTGATGGTAAATAGCATGGTTCTGAGAGAAGGGTATGGGCCAAGGCCTATACCCTTCAGTGTTTATTGGCCGCACCCAGCGTGCAAGTGCGGAAGTTACCAGCCGAGGACACAGGCAAAGATCAGCGGCGCGACGATCGAGGCGTCGGACTCGATGATGAACTTGGGCGTATTCTCGCCCAGTTTGCCCCAGGTGATTTTTTCGTTGGGCACGGCGCCGGAGTAGGAGCCGTAGCTGGTGGTGGAGTCCGAGATCTGGCAGAAGTAGGCCCAGAGCGGCACGTGCTCGCGCCGCAGGTCCTGATGCAGCATGGGGACGACGCAGATGGGAAAGTCGCCGGCGATGCCGCCGCCAATCTGGAAGAAGCCGAGCGGAGTTTCAGCGGTGGTGGCCGTGTACCACTCGGCCAGATCCATCATGTACTCGATGCCGGTGCGGACGGTGTGCACGTTGTTGACGTCGCCGGAGATGCAGTGGCCGGCGTACATGTTGCCCAGGGTGGAGTCTTCCCAGCCGGGGACGAAGATGGGCAGATTCTTTTCAGCGGCGGCCAACAACCAACTGTCTTTGGGATCGATCTGGTAGGAGGGCTTGAGGCCGCCGGAGAGCAGAATCTTATAGAAGAACTGGTGGGGGAAGAGGCGCTCGCCGGCCCGGTCGGCGCGGACCCACTCCTTGAGCACTTCGTTCTCAATGCGGCGCATGGCCTCCATCTCCGGGATGCAGGTGTCGGTGACGCGGTTCATGTGGCGGGCGAGGAGTTGGGCTTCGTCGGCTGGGGTGAGGTCGCGGTAGTGGGGCACGCGCTCGTAGAAGTCGTGGGCAACGAGATTGAAGACGTCCTCCTCAAGATTGGCGCCGGTGCAGCAGATGCCGTGAATCTTCTCCCGGCGGATCATCTCGGCGAGCGAAAGGCCCAGCTCCGCGGTGCTCATGGCGCCACCGATGGTGACGAACATCTTTCCGCCGGAGGCCAGCAGGGCGTTGTAGGCATTTGCGGCATCGACCAGGGCAGCGGCGTTGAAATGACGATAGTGGTGCTTGATGAACGCGGTAATATCGGCCATTTTTCTGGATCTTCTCCCAATTTCAAGCTACCACAACCGCAGTCGCATTTGATTTAAGCTGGAGGCAATGAAAGAGTCAGCGTTTGCGCGCATCGCCGCCGAGATCGAGGAGTTTGCCCGGAGGGCGCCAGAGCTCGCCGCCCTCGAGCAATTTGCCGTTGAGCGGATCGGGGCCGGGTTGCCAGCCTACGACTGGGTAGGCATCTATTGGCTTGATCCTGGCGATCCGAAAATGCTGGAACTGGGCGCCTTTGTGGGCGCGCCGACCGAGCACAGGCGGATTCCGGTCTCGAGCGGCATTTGCGGGGCTGCCGTTGCGCTGGGCGAGACGATTGTCGTGGACGACGTTCGGGCGGATCCACGCTATTTGGCATGCTCGATTGAGACGAAGTCGGAGATTGTGGTTCCTATACGCGCGCATGGACGCGTGGTGGGCGAGATCGACATCGACAGCCACAACGCCGCAACCTTTGGGCCGGCGGACCGCGCTTTTCTGGAGTCCTGCGCCGCTTCAATCGGCGCATTCATCGAGAATACTGAATCCAGCCGAGGAGTTTTGTGGTTGGGGGCGCGGTCATGAATGGCGTTTCATGATCGGGCCGGACGCTCCGGGTCTCGTCCGTCGCGGCGGATGGGAACTGGGAGACCTCGGATTCGCCAGCTACTCAGGCATTTTTCGTTTCCAGTAGGGCATTGACCCTGGCCATCACCGCGAAGGCGTCGGCGACGTAGACGACGTCGGCCTTGCCGCGAGTCCATCCGCAGTTGGGGTCGAGCGAGATGGCGCGGCGCGAGCCGATGAAACGCCAGCCCACGACGTGCGGCTCCTCGCCGTGGCAGCAGGTCGACAGGCCTTTGACGTGGCGCGGGGTCGAGCCCGTCTGTCCAATCTGGTTCAAATGCGTCAGAAAGGGAAGAACGGAGTTCCCTTCGCCGCTCTGGTCGACGAGGGATTTGCTGCTGCCGAGAGAGGCGCCGGATGCGCGCAGGAAGCCGAGGATCAGCTCGCCAGCCTCGGCGGCGTGGACCTGACCGTCGAGCTGCTTTTTCGTCCAGCCGGCGCCGGCAACGAAAAGAAGTTTGGCGTCGGGGCGAATGGTTTGCGCATCTTGCTGCGGAGCGCGGAAGCCGGTGACGGTGGTGCGAAGGGCAGGGAACTGGACGGCTACCTGCTCGACCTGCGCTGGGGCGGGCTGG
>JBEKZR010000350.1:0-4000 GCA_049509715.1 Occallatibacter sp.
CAGGCGCAATCGCCTGCTATTTTTTATTGGCGTGGCTGTGCTTTTTCTGATCTCGGTGGCGCTGGTGCCCTTGGGACTGGTGCGGGTGAAGATGCTGCCATTCGACAACAAGAGCGAACTGCAAGTTGTCATCAATATGCCCGACGGCACGCCGCTTGAACAGACAGCGCGCGTTGCACAAGCGCTTGGCGATGAGCTTGCGCGGCAGCCGGATGTACTGAACTACCAGACTTACACTGGAACCTCCGGCCCTTATAACTTCAACGGTCTGGTGCGTCACTACTATATGCGCAGCCAGCCGAATCAAGCCGACATCCAGGTAAACCTGCTGTCTGCAAAACAGCGCAGCGTGCAGAGCCATGCAATCGCCAAGCGGCTTCGTCCGCTATTGGACGCAATCGGCAATCAGTACGGCGCACGCATTCAGGTCAGCGAGGTTCCGCCAGGGCCTCCGGTCATCCAGACGTTGGTGGCTGAGGTCTACGGTCCCGACCTGGATGGTCAGACTCAAGTCGCTCAACAGATCAAGTCGATCTTTCAGCACACTCCAGGTGTAGTAGACACCGACTGGTACGTTGAAGATCCTCAACCGAGGCTGGTGATGCAGGTGGATGAGGTCAAGGCGGCGCAGCATGGCATTGCTGTCTCCGATGTAACTCGCGCCCTGGCGCTCGCACTCTCAGGCACGGAGGTCGGCCTGATCCACGATCAAACCGCACGCGAGCCTGTGCCCGCAATTGTCGAAGTTGACCGTGCGGATCGCTCTTCGGAGCAAGGCCTGGAGAATATACGCCTGCCCGGCGCGGACGCCGCCATGGTCTCCCTGCGGGAGTTGATGATCGTCGAACACACAACCATTGAGCGCAGCATCTATCACAAGAATCTACGCCGCGTGGTTTATGTCACCGGTGACGTAGCCGGAGCGGAAGAAAGCCCGGTCTACGCCATCCTGAAGATGAACAAGGACCTCGACCATCTCACTCTTCCAGCCGGATATACCCTGGCCCGCTACAACGCGTCGATGCCGGAGTCCACGGACCACTACTCGATGAAGTGGGACGGCGAATGGCACATCACCATCGAGGTTTTTCGCGATATGGGGCTGGCGTTTGCCGCCGTGCTTATTCTCATTTATGTGCTGGTGGTTGGCTGGTTCCGATCCTTCATCGTGCCGCTGATTATCATGGCGCCGATTCCGCTTACGCTGGTGGGCATTATGCCGGCACACGCGATGCTGGGCGCATTCTTCACGGCGACATCGATGATCGGCTTCATTGCCGGAGCCGGAATCATCGTGCGCAACTCCATCATCCTCGTCGATTTCATCGAGCTTCGCATTCGCCAGGGAATGCCGTTGGCCGAAGCGGTGATCGATGCCGGCGCTACGCGCTTCCGCCCCATGCTGCTGACTGCGGCAGCGGTGGTTGTCGGCGCAAGCGTGATTCTTACCGACCCCATCTTTCAGGGGCTTGCATTGTCGCTAATTGCGGGAGCTGTTGCTTCGACTTTCCTCTCCTGGCCGACCATTCCAGTGCTCTACTTCATGGTTCACATCGGGCGCCACGCAGTGCCCATCCCTCAACCCGAAACCGATCCCGAAACCGATTTAGGAGACTCCTTATGACCGTGGAACGAGCCCTACGACTGATGGCGGGCTTTGTAATTCTGCTATCGCTTGCCCTCGCTCATTACCTATCGCCCAACTGGCTCTGGCTGACAGCATTCGTCGGACTCAACCTGTTGCAATCGACATTCACAAACTGGTGTCCTGCCATGAGTATCTTTCGCGCCATGGGGATGAATGATGCCGGCTGCGGCGCCAGGTAAGGACGATATGCACGACAGACGATTTCCAGCATCGGAGGCGCACCGGCTCGACGATCCTGCACGTAAGGAATGGCTTCCACCCGCGGAGGTACTCGGCGCGCTGACCCTTCACGCGGGGCAGACGGTAGCGGACGTGGGCGCAGGCACGGGGTATTTCTCGCTGCCATTGGCGGAGGCTGTCGGCCCGGAAGGCAGGGTATATGCCGTTGATGCCCAGGCCGAGATGCTCTCACTGCTCAAGCAGAGAATCGATCAGTCTGAACTCTCCAACGTCATTCTCGTTCATGCAGAAGCTGACCAAACCGGTCTGCCTGCATCTTGTTGCAGTTTGTTCTTTCTCGCAAATGTCTGGCACGAGATAGAGGACCAGATTGCCGTTCTAGGGGAAGCAAGCCGCGTTCTTAAGGCAGGCGGACGAATCGCAATCCTCGATTGGCGAACAGACGTCGAGCCAGAGCACGGCCCTCCGCTCGCTCATCGAGTGGACCCATCGCGCGCTATCGAGAGCCTGCGTTCCGCGGGCTTCGAGCAGATTGCAACTGCGAATCTCGGCAAGTACTCATGGCTCGTTCAAGGGGAGAAACTGAAATGACGGCGCGAA
Source organism: Occallatibacter sp. (assembly GCA_049509715.1). Lineage (GTDB taxonomy): Bacteria > Acidobacteriota > Terriglobia > Terriglobales > Acidobacteriaceae > Telmatobacter. Next base: position 2,429 of record JBEKZR010000350.1, read on the forward strand.
AGGGTATAAATCGGCCGATCAATTCGCGGAACAATCGCAGTGAGCGGGTCAAAGATGAGGTCTACCGCCAGATGTTCCGGCTTGAGGAGAGCCGTCCTGGAGCTGAAATGTGTCTCGCACTTGCCTTGTTGCGCGCATGGCTGGCCACCGGCTCCAAACCTGAAAGCGGCGAGAAGCGATATTGGCTGAAAAAGATATCCCCCATCTGTCTTGAGATGATCGAGACCTCTTTACAAGTGAACGGCACCGCGCGTTCCTGTGTACAGTGAGCGTCCTTCTGAATGCTCTCCGCTGTGAGCCGGCGATCATCCAGGAGAAGCCGCTATAGTCCACGCATCTGGGGAGAATATACTGGTCTTGCTTTCGATAACCCCGTGCGATGCGACCTGAACTGATCCGAGCCACAGACCTCTTGCGCCGCAACACTCCCGAAGCTGTCGAAGAGGCAATCGGTTTGCTACAGAACACGGTCTATTCCTTCAGCATGAAAATCTGCGGGCATCGCGAAGACGCAGAGGACACCATGCAAGAGGTTCTCTCGCGCTCGCTCGGCTACCTGGCCAAGATTCAGACCCCGCAGGCTCTTGCCGTCTGGCTTTATACCGTAACCAGAAACCGCTGCTGGCGTATGCGCCGTAAGCCGGCTCATGCTCCCAGCCAGACCTTCTCGCTGGATGAATTGATGCCCGACGCAGCGGAGTTGGGGCGATTGCTGCAGGATGCCGCCGCAAGTCCCGAGGGCAATCTGCTCCACGCCGAGCAGCATCATCTATTGCATCAGGCGGTCTTGCGCATCCCCGTGCAATTGCGCATCGTTCTTGTGCTACACGACATGGAGGAGCTGACAACTGAACAAGTCGCGCAGATTCTCGATCTGCAGCCAGGGACGGTCCGGGTTCGCCTGCATCGGGCGCGCCTTTCCGTGCGCAAGGAGATGAACCAACTCCTCAGTGGCGCTACTGAGCATCCGAATCATGCCGAACCCTTCGCGAAGAAGCCCAAAGGGGCCAAGGTCAAGGGTGGGCAACGCTCCGCGGAATGCCGCGACCTGTTCGCCAACCTCTCAGAGTATCTAGATGGCAGAGTGGAAGCCCGCACCTGCGACCAGATGCGCCAGCATATCGACGCCTGCCCAGCTTGCGTTGCATTCCTGCGCGACCTGCGCGCCGCCATCGACCGCTGCCGCTCGCTCGATGTTCCTTGCGATTCTGCGGTAGCGTCTCGCATGCGTTCTATCCTCACTCAAGAGTATCTTCGCTTGCTGGGCCTTCCGGGTACAGAAAGAGTTCCCGCAGTTCTGTAACGAATCGGCTCCGTTGTGTCTTTCTTCTAATGAACGAGGAAAACCATCATGGAAGTGAAGATTACGCATCTTGATCAGGTGAAGTTCTCCATTCAGTCCCGGTCGCACACGATTCTCTGCGACCAGCCAGCAGAGAATGGCGGCGAAGACTCCGGCATGACGCCTCCAGAGTTGCTACTGGCCTCCTTGGGTTCCTGCGCGGCTTTCTATGCCGTGCAATACCTGAAGACCCGCAATCTCGCGGAGACAGGTGTTGAGGTCACGGTGAC
>JBEKZR010000351.1:0-3985 GCA_049509715.1 Occallatibacter sp.
ATGAGCTGCAGCACGGTGTTGCCATTGCCCAGATTGGGCGAGGTGGTCACGGTGCTGCCGCCCGTCGACAGGGTGACGCCGCCGAGCGTGTTGGGATCGATGGGCCCGCTGAACTGCGCTTCGATGATCGCGTTGGTGCCCAGGCCGGTGGCGCCGGTCGACGGATTGAAGTTGATTACCGTGGGAGCGGAACTGGCGCTGCTGAACTCGGCATAGAACGTGATTTCGATGCCGCTTACTTGGTTGCCCGCGAGGTCGGTGCCGGTATTGACATAGAAGTAGTACTCGCGTCCTGCCGCCAACGGCGAGGATGGCGCCAGATAGGCAACCGATTGGATCGAGTTCCAGGACAGTGTCGCAGGGACGCGGACGCCCAGCAGGGAGTCGTAGATGTAGATGTCGCCGCTGTTGCCAGTGCTGAACGTGGTCACATCCATCGATTCGCTGAACTGAATGGTGATGGAAGAGTTGACCGGGATGCTCTCGTTGCTGGTGACGCTGGTCCAGACCACGGTCGGGGCCGTGAAGTCCGGCCCTGGCCCGGTCTGGAAGCTGGAACTGAAGTTGATGGGGTTGCCAACCAGGTCGAGGACGCCATTGAAGGTCATCACCAGGCTGGTGTTGGCCGGCAACGGCGCGTTGGGCACAAACTCTACCCTGGTGTCGCTGGAGTTGAACCAGAAGCCGCCCGCCAGAGGCGTGCCGCCGTTGGTCACCTGGAAGGTGTTGCTGTTGACGCTGACCGGATCGATGGTCTTGCTGATGACCACGCCCGGCGTGACGTTGACGCCCACGCCGCTTGCGCCGTTGTAAGGCACCGCGCTGGTCACAACAGGCGTCGTGCTGTCTGAGGTCGTGCCGGTGTACTCCCACCACTGCGTTTGAGAGGCGGGCACGCTGGTGGTGCTTTGCAGGCCGGTGCCGATGTACACGTAGAGGTAGTGGTTGGCCGGCAAAGCGCTGGTCGGCACCATCAGAATCTCATTCGGCTGCGGCTGCGTCATGGTTACCGGTATGTGCACGTTGCCGTTGGAATTGTCGAAGATGTATACGTTGCTCGCGTTGACCGTCGCCGGATTCAGCGGCGTGTTGAACTGAACGTCGAAGATGCTGTTGAGCGGAACGTTGCTGGAGTAGGTCGAAGGAGCAGCCACTTGGACGGCGGGCGTCAGGGTGCTGGTGCTCGCGGCCACATAGAAGTAGCCGGATGTGGTGTTGACGGTCGCGTTGTAGTAGGTATCGGTCAGGCTGCCGGTAGTCCACCACTGAATGAGCGCGCCCGGTGTCCATGGCGAGCTGGGCGTGAATTCGAGCGTGTAGCCGTTATCCAGCAAGTTCACCGTGCCCGGCATGGCCACGTTATTCTGCGCCACCTCGATACCGCTGCTCGCGCCGGAGACGTTGAGGGGCAGGTTGAAGTAAAGAACGATGGGCAGGTTGGCGTTCACGCCGCTGGCGCCATTTGTGGGCCGCACAGAGGTCTCCGAACCATGCGTGTTGTAGTCGTAGTAAGTGGTGGTGAACTGGCTGGTGTAAGGCGTCAGGCCATCGCCATTCCAATCCTGCAGGCCGCTGCCGAGCATCGCGGTCAGTGTGGCGCTGGAAGGCAGTACGCCGCAATTGAACGAGATCGACGTTCCGTCCTGGGAGTGGCTGTAGCTGCCGCCGCTGCACCACGGGCTCTGTCCATCACCGTTGAAGAGCGCGTAGTCGTTGGAGTTGATGGAACCGAAGTTCAGCGAGCGGTTGAAGGTGGCAGTCACCGGCGCGCGCAGGCCGACGTTGGCCGCTCCGTTGGCAGGCGTGAAGGCCATCACCTGGAAGGGCACGGAGACCGGAGTGGCCGTGCTGGCAGTGTTGAAGTACGTCAATTGCGTATAGCAGCTGTTGTACGCGGCACTATCTCCAGCCAGATCATACGGGCCGTTACAAGCCCCAACCCAGATCTGCGTGCTGGCCGGGAACGGGCTGTCGGGGGTGAAGACCACCTGATTGCCGGTCACTACATAGTTGCCCGCGATCTCCGCGTTGCTGTTCCAGCCGATCATCACCGGTAGCGTCGTCGAGTTGACCGTCGTTGGATCGAGCGGGTTGTTGAAGGTAAGCGTGATGGTCGAGTTGGTGGCCACGCCGCCAGCGCTATAGGAGGGCGTCGCGCCGGTCACCACAAGGTTGGCGGTCTGGCCCATTACCGACGTGGCGCTGGTCAGGCTGGCGCCGCAGGTTTCAACCACGCCCTGCAAGCGGAGGCCTTCAAGGTTGTTGTCGGTATTGCCGAAGGCAAAGATCAGGTAGTTTGTGCCGGTGGATACATAGCTGGTGATCTCAATATTCAAAGGCACCAGTGAACCTCCGGTATAACCCTGGTCACCCATGATGGCCTGGCCGTTGACGGCAAGCAGGCCGTTGTCGTCGTGGCTCATCGCTCCCACCAAGCAGACATGTGCAGGTAACGGGCCAGTCAGATTGAACGAGGTTGAGTAGAACCCGTAGGAGTTGCCCGATGTGCTGTTCGGGTTGATCGCGATCCACGAAGAGCTGGGACCATTTGCATCCCAGTTGCCATACCAGTCGGCTGCACCGGAAGCGACGACCTTGAGCGCGCCGGTATAGGCATCGCTGGCGGCGTCTCCCGGATATTTGAAGTTGCTCTCGCCGGAGGTGCCGGCGGTGGCCACGTAGCTCCAATGCGCATCGGCGGTATTGCTTGTGGTAATGAGATTCCCGGATGCGTCCAGGCCGGTCGAAACATTGAGCGGCGCAATGGAAGTGATGGTCGTGAAGGTGCTGCTGAAGGCTGAGCCCACATTTCCGATCACATCCTGATAGCCCGAGAGCTGAACTGTATACACCGTGGCGGGTGCAAGCACATTTGTCGGCGCAAAGAACAGCGTCACCAGGTCGCTGGCCAGCGTGACCGTGCCGGCGATCGCCGAACCGCCCGAAGGAGTGACCGTAATGATGTTGCTCACAGCATCCGGATCAACCGGCGAGGTGAATTTCACAATCACCTGCGCGTTCAGCGGCACGGCAATGGCGCTGTTGGCCGGCGAGACCGAGGCTACGCTGGGGGCAACAAGATCAGAACCGTTGCCGGTGGTGAAGTAGGTGTTCATGCCGTTCAGATACGCGCCATTGCCGTACATAACGCTTCCATCGGCGTCGTAGTAGCCCGAGGCCATGTACAGCCGGTAGTAGGTGTCGGGCAGCAGCGGAACGGAGGGAGTAAAGGTGGCGCTCAAGCCATTGGGAGCAACCGTCACCGTGCCGTTGATGTACTTGCCGCTGTCGCTGTTGTAAAGCTGCAGCGTGCTGGTGTTGATGTTGATCGGGTTGACCGGCTTGGAGAACCAGACCTGCGGCGCAACATTGGTGCCGACGTTGGTCAGGCCGCTTACAATGTCGCTGCTAGTGTTATTAGTCGCCGTATCCGAGCCGCTGCCGGTGGTGAAGGTGAACGAACCCGGCGTGACAGCGTTACCGGCCGTATCGGCCAGAGGCGCGCCCCAGCTCACTGTATAGGTGGTGTTCGCCGCCAGTGGCGCGGTGGGCGTGAAGTACAGAACCGTGCCCGGTCCCCATCCCGGTGGGTTAGTGCCATAGGGATTGCTGTTCCACATGAAAGTTCCGGCAACAGGATTGCCGCCGGTTGTGACGGTCACGCCAGTGTCCGTTCCCTGGTTCATATCCGTGCTGAATTCAAGCTGAATCGGCACATTGGTGCCAATATTGGTCGCGTTGGCCGGAGGATTGAATGCAACCACCGTCGGCGCTGTCGTGTTGGCGCTGAAGACGGTGTTGAAATATTCCCCGTAAGTGTTGATTGAATTGTGCGCGGCCGTGGCGTCCGTGATGCCGTTGGTCAGATAGAGATAGTACTGCGAGTTGACCGCCAGAAGCGAATTGGGAGTGATGGTCAACACCCGGCCCGTGGCGTCCACGTTGATGCCGATTGGTATGGTAATCCAGCCCTGGCCCTGATTGC
>JBEKZR010000352.1:0-3934 GCA_049509715.1 Occallatibacter sp.
GATGTACACGAGCCCGGCGCGTGGGCCAATCCCTTTCTCTCCGTCGGCGCCGACACCCTCAACCTGCGCGTCACCATGACCGACGCCAACCCCAGCACCCTGGGCCAGGGAACCATGCTGCGCCCGGAGGGCGCTCGCCGCCAGGAGATTCAGTTGCGCCCCGGCGACCTGGCTGAAGCTCTGATCGCCCTGCCCCCCGGCGCCTGGCGCTATGGCCGCGTCATCGCCGTGGCCGAGTCGCCGCAAGCCAGCAAGAAGGACCGTCCCAAAATCCGCCGCAACGTCGAAGCCGCCATCCAACAGCTCAACGACCTCGGCATCGTCGTTGAAGAGTGGCCCACGCGGTAATCCCTCGACTCCGCTAACTCTGCAAACGCGCTACCATTCCCTCGTGAACACTTCGCCTTTTTCCGTCCTGATGAACCAGCCGCCGATGGTGCATGAGCGCTTCGCCGCCCACCGCGAGCTGGAAGCCCTGCTCAAAAAGAGCCTGCGCAGCGATGTGCGCTTCGACCTCGGCTCCCGCGCGCTTTACGCCGCCGATTCCTCGAACTACCGCCAGCTTCCCGTAGGCGTCATCCTGCCCCGCGACGCCGCCGACGTGGAGTCAGCGCTTGCCGCCTGCCGCGCCACGGGCGCAGCCGTGTTGCCACGCGGCGCGGGCACCAGCCTGGCCGGGCAATGCGCCAATGTCGCCGTAGTCTTCGACTTCTCGCGCTACATGCGCGGCCTCACTTCCATTGATCCCGGGGCGAAGCTGGCCGTGGTCGAACCGGGCATTGTTCTCGACCGGCTGCGCGAGGCCGCCGAGCGTCATCACCTGACCTACGCTCCCGACCCCGCCAGCCACAAAACTTGCACCCTCGGCGGCATGATCGGCAACAACAGTTGCGGCGTTCACGGATTGATGGCCGGCAAGGTGGTGGACAACGTTAAGTCGCTCGATCTTGTCCTCTACGACGGCACACGCATGACCGTGGGCCGCACCAGCGCCGCCGAACTGGACGCTCTGATCCATGCCGGCGGCCGTGTCGGCGAAATTTACTCCGGCCTCGCCCGCCTGCGCGACCGCTACGCCGATCTCATCCGCCAAAAATTCCCCCGCATCCCCCGCCGCGTCTCCGGCTACAACCTCGACGAGCTGCTCCCCGAGAGCGGCTTCCACCTCGCCCGCGCGCTGGTCGGCTCAGAGGGCACCTGTGCCACCGTCGTCTCCGCCACGCTCAACCTCACCGCCAGCCCGCCCTTCCGCGTGCTCACCGCGCTCAGCTTTGCCGACGCATTCCTCGCCGCGGACGCAGTGCCGCGCGTCCTCGAGTTCGGTCCCATCGGCCTGGAAGGCTTTGACGGCCTTCTGCTCGACTTTATGCGCCGAAAGAATCTCGCCGTCGACGATGTTGCCCTGCTTCCCCCCGGCGGCGGATTTCTGCTGGTCGAAATGGGCGCATGGTCTGCCGAAGAAGCCCAGTCCAAAACCGAAGCCCTCGTCCGCTCCGCGCAAAACTGGCCCAACGCTCCCGCCGCCCGCATCTACTCGGCTGCCGACGCCGCCCGCGTCTGGCACGTCCGCGAATCCGCCCTTGGCGCCACCGTCTTCGTTCCCGGCGAGCCTGAAGGCTGGGAAGGCTGGGAAGACGCCGGCATTCCCCCCGCGCATCTGGGCGCTTACCTGCGCCGGCTCGTCGCGCTCATGGCCGAATACGGCTACCGCAGCCCGCTCTATGGCCATTACGGCCAGGGCTGCGTCCACCTGCGCATCAACTTCGACTTCCGCACCATCGAGGGCCTGCGCCGCTACCGCGAGTTCATTGACCGCGCCGCCGACCTCGTCCTCAGCTTTGGCGGCTCGCTCAGCGGCGAACACGGCGACGGCCAATCTCGCGCCGCCCTGCTGCCCAAAATGTTTGGCCCCGAGCTTATCCAGGCCTTTCGCGAGTTCAAGGCCATCTGGGACCCGGACAACCGCATGAATCCCGGCAAGCTCGTCGATGCCGTCCGCGTCTACGACCCCGTAGAAAACCTCCGCCACGGCCCGCCCGCGTCTCACGACTCTCCTCCGAAAGTCCAAAAAACGGAGTTTGTTTTCGCCGCCGATCAGGGCTCCCTGGAACGCGCCACCGAGCGCTGCGTTGGCGTCGGCGCCTGCCTCAAAACCGAAGGCGGCGTCATGTGCCCCAGCTACCGCGCCACCCGCCAGGAGCAGCACTCCACCCGCGGCCGCGCGCGCCTGCTGTGGGAGATGCTGGCCGGCGCCCTGCGCGAAGAGGGCTTCCAAAGCCGCGCCGTCCACCAGGCCCTCGACCTCTGCCTCAGTTGCAAAGCCTGCAAATCCGAGTGCCCTGTGGCAGTGGACATGGCCGCCTACAAATCCGAGTATCTGGCCCAGCGCTACAAAGGCCGTCTCCACCCGCTCCACCACTACATCTTCGGCTTTGCCGATCAACTCGCCCGCTGGGGCTCGCTCACCCCGGTGCTGACTAACGCCATCCTCACCGGCCCCGTTACCAGCCCGCTCATCAAGCGCATCGCAGGCGTCGCGCTTGAGCGCCAGCTCCCCCGCCTGGCCGCAAAGACCTACAAGCAGTCAAGACCCGCCGCCGATGAAACCACCAACGTTCCCCGCTCTTCCGTCAAGCACGATGCTCCAAGGCCCGAAGGGCAGTTGGCCCCACCGCAGGTGGCCGAAGGGCTGTTGGCCCCACCGCAGGTGGTGCTCTGGCCGGACACCTGGAACAACTACTACCACCCGCAAACCCTCGCCGCCGCCGAAACGGTCCTCACCCAGGCCGGCTTCCGCGTTGAAACCCCGCAAGGCCACATCTGCTGCGGCCGCCCTCTCTATGACTTCGGCCTTCTCGGCGCCGCCCGCGCGTACCTGGCCAAGGTCCTCGGCCGCATGGCCCCGCAGATCGAAGCCGGCCTCCCGTTCATCTTCCTCGAACCGAGTTGCGCCAGCGTCTTCAAGGATGAGTTACTGGAGTTTTTTCCAAACGACAAGAGAGCGCAGCTCCTCAGCCGGCAGGTCTGGCTCCTGGCCGACTGGCTGGCCGCCAAAGCCTCCACCCAGTCACAAGAAAAATGGCTCTCCGGCCGCCTCCAGAGCGCGCACATTCTGCTCCACGGCCACTGCCACCACAAGGCCGTCTTCGGCGGCCCGGCCTGCGAGATCGCCCTGCTCCGCCAGGCCGGCGCCACAGTCGAACCCATCCAGGCCGGCTGCTGCGGCATGGCCGGCCCCTTCGGCTTCCAGGCCGATAAGTTTGAAATCTCCAAAACCATCGCCAACGACGGCCTGCTCCCCGCCGTCCAGTCCGCCGGCCTCATGACCCTTATCGTCGCCGACGGCTTCAGTTGCCGCGAACAGATCTCCCAGCTATCCGGTCGCCAGGCCCTCCACTTCGCTGAAGTCCTGGCCCATGGCTGCGGCTGCGGAAGATGAGCGGAGCACAGGCCGGTTCTTCCCGGGCCTCGCGGCGCATAGCGGTCCGCGAGAAGCGCGCCAGGGTGTACGATAACCTAGACCCCGAGCGGCGGCGTTGCAACCCCTTCTGCGCATCCGCATCCAACTGCGTTGGAGTTGTCGCTGAGTCACACTCCGGCTGGGAGTGTGCGTAGAACTTCACGCCCGGTCCGGCAACTGGCCTGCAATTTGCGGTATATCGGGTAATTTTGATACGCTCAGGCAGTCTCGGGGCTGAGCAAAAGGAGAGATTTCGTCATGGCAGAAGAAAATAAGTCATACGGTGTGGCATGGTTTCTGGCTGGGTTGGGCGTGGGCGCTCTGATCGGGATTCTCTATGCGCCGAAGAGCGGTCGCGAGACCCGTCAAGACCTTCTTAACGGCGCCCGCGAGGGTACGGAATACCTGCGTAACCGCACCCAACAGGCCGCCGAAGAGGTGAGCGCCCTGGTGGACAAAACTAAGGAGCAGGTG
>JBEKZR010000353.1:0-3929 GCA_049509715.1 Occallatibacter sp.
CAAAACTTCACGCGACGCTCCTCAAAGCCGGCATAGTACGGCGCTTGCGCATACCACAAGCGAGCCGCGGACGGTCCACTACGCGATCCGGCCATTTTCTCGGTCTGAAGAAAGCACTTGACAGCATACCGACTTGTCGGTATGCTGTCATACCAACTGGTCGGTATCTTATGAGCGCAATCGACTATAGACACGAATCCAAAACCCGGCTGCTCGACGCCGCCCTGCACGTCATTCGCGCCAAGGGCTACACGGCTACGCGGGTTGAGGACGTATGCGAAGCCGCCGGACTCACGAAGGGGAGCTTCTTCCATCACTTCGACAGCAAGGAAGAGCTTGCTCTTGCAGCGGCAGAATATTGGGGAGAAAACACCGGCGCCCTGTTCGCCGCCGCTCACTATCGCGCCGTCTCGGAATTGTCAGATCCCCTCGATCGTCTCCTCGCTTATATCGACTTACGAAAAGCTCTGATCCAGGGCGATCTGCCCGATTTTACCTGTCTCGTGGGAACCATGGTGCAGGAGGTCTACGAGACGCACCCTGCGCTTCGCGAGGCCTGCAACAAGAGCATCAGCGAACACGCCGCAACTATCCAGCCGGACATCGAAGAGGCCATGCGCCAGCGCGGCATCCAGGGCGGCTGGACCGCCGAAAGCCTGGCTCTCTACACGCAGGCCACCATTCAAGGCGCGTTCATCCTGGCCAAAGCCAAACACAACGCCGCCGTCGCGGCCAACTGCATCGACCATCTGCGGCGGTATATCGAAATGCTCTTCCATCCACCACAACCGGAAAAGGAGACGCAATGAACCTCACCCACGAACCCGAAACCGTGACCTGGCCGCAAACGCATTACGTGTTTCTGGAACGGATCGGGCCGTTCCCGGAGACTGCGGCGCAGGTCTGGCAGGAGCTGCACCGGCTTGTTCCCGCGATCATGGAAAGGAATCAGATCACTGGATTCCTGAGCCTCTACAAGATGGGGCCGAAGGTTTACCGCGCGGGAGTTTCGCTGGCCGCGCCGCCCGTGGAGCTGGCCGAGGGCTTGCAATACATGGACTTCAACGGCGGCAAGTACAGCCGCTTCGTTTTGACCGGACCTTATTCCAACCTGCCCGAAGCAACCGGCCGCGCCGTGAAGATTGTCTCGGAGAAGAAGATTCCCCTGCGCGATGACTTCAACATCGAGAACTACGTGAACAACCCGGCAACGACGCCGGAAGAGCAGTTGATCACCGAAATCCTCTTCCCAACCGCTTGAACTTCCCACGCGCCGGCGGGGCCCGTCGCTCAGGATGCGAGCGACGTTCCGGCGGCGGCATCCCCGTCTCTTCAACCCGACCCTAAGGAGGTCCCATCATGTCCACCGCAACATTGAACGTCCCCGTATCCAAGGACGAGGCCGATATTCTGGCCCTCGCCGAGTCATTGCTCAAAGCCAACCACGATAAGAATGCCGCTGCGTTTGCCGCGCCCTTCGCGCCGGACGCAGCCATCTACAATCTCGCTCCGCCGCTCGTTCATCGCGGAATCGACGCCAAGGAAAAGCAGGCCTGGTACGATAGCTGGTCGACGCCGGTCGACATTGATCCGCGCGATCTCAGCGTGATCGTGAGCGGCGACCTCGCCGTCTGCCACGGCTTCCTGCACATGAACGGAACCAAGAAGGGGCCGGAGGGCAAGGTCAGCTTCTGGATGCGCGAGACGCTGTGCTTCCGGCGGCACGGAAGCGTTTGGCGGATTGTCCACGAGCACACCTCCGTACCCTTTTACATGGATGGCAGCCTGCGCCCCGCCTTCGATCTGGAGCCTTGAGCACTCCGGCCTCAACGGGGAATTACAATCGATGCGGGAGCAAGCATGAGAGGCAAGAGTCAGTCTCCGCATCGGCGCTGGAATCCGCTGCGGCAGTCGTGGGTGTTGGTTTCGCCGCAGCGTACAGAGCGGCCCTGGCAGGGGGAAGTGGGGCAGAAGGCCGCGCCCCCGGGCGTTGCCTACGATCCTCAGTGCTACCTGTGCCCCGGCAATCAGCGCGCGGGCGGGGCAGTGAACCCGGCGTATGACAGTGTGTTTTCCTTTGTAAATGATTACGCCGCGCTGCTGCCCGAGCCCTCCGCCGACCTCGATGTGCAGGCTTCACCGCTGCTCAAGGCCGAGCCGGCCCGCGGCCTCTGTACGGTGCTTTGTTATCATCCCGACCACAGCCTCACCCTGGCCCGGATGACCCGCGAGGAGATTCGCCGCGTAGTGGACGCCTGGACGCGCGAATACCTCGAAGTTGGCGGCCTGGACTGGATCGAGTACGTGCAGATCTTCGAGAATCGCGGCGCCATGATGGGCGCCAGCAACCCTCATCCGCATGGCCAGATCTGGTCCACCGGCTTTATCCCCGACGAACCCGCCGCCGAGACCCAGGCCCAGCGTGAGCACCTGGCGCGCACCGGCCATTGCCTGCTCTGCGAATATCTTGAGGCCGAGCACGCAACCGGCGAACGCATCGTCTTTGAGAACGAGCACTTTATAGCTCTGGCGCCATGGTGGGCCGTGTGGCCGTTCGAGGTGCTGCTGGTTTCGCGCCGCCACGCCAGGGCGCTGCCGGAATTCAACAACGCGGAGCGGGACGGCCTGGCCGACGCGCTCAAGCGCCTGACCACCCGCTTCGACAATCTCTTCGAAACCAGTTTTCCCTACACCATGGGCTTCCACCAGTCACCGACGGATGGAGATCTGCATTTTGAGTGGCACTTCCATGCCCACTTCTATCCGCCGCTCCTGCGCTCGGCCACGGTCCGCAAGTTTATGGTGGGCTTTGAGATGCTGTGCATGCCGCAACGGGATATAACCCCCGAGGACGCCGCCCAGCGGCTGCGCGCATGCTCCGAAGAACATTTCTGGCCGAGAACCTAAGTGCGGGGCTAGCCAGGAATCCGATTCAGAATCGAAAGAGTTTGCGGCCGGGAGGGGTGGTGAGCTCGCTGGGGATCGAACCCAGGACCCACGCCTTAAAAGGGCGTTGCTCTACCAACTGAGCTACGAGCTCGTTCAAGGCCGCTCCTTCCAAAGTATCACAGGGCCGGCCTTGCCGCTCCACCGGGCGCCAGATGGGCCGCGCCGGAGGCGTCGACAGCTTGAACGCCCCGGCCACTCCCTGTGCTATAGTCTCCCGTTAGAGATTCCCCCAAGGAGAAGCACGTGACTCTCGGACAGTTTCTGGGCAAGCAATTCATCGCTGTCATTGAGTGGAACGAACCGGAAGACGGCATTCTTTCCTATCGCTATCCCATGCGCGACCTGGAGATAGAAAACGGCGGCAAGCTCACCGTGAGCGAGTCGCAGATGGCCGCCTTCGTCAACGAAGGCAAAATTGCCGACGTCTTCGGCCCCGGCCTGCACACGCTCAATACCCGCAACCTTCCCCTGCTTACCGATCTGATGAACTGGGATAAGGCGTTTGAATCCCCGTTCAAGTCCGAGGTCTACTTTTTCTCGACGCGCCTGCAGACCGACCAGAAGTGGGGCACGGCCACGCCCATCACCATTCGCGACAAGGAATTCGGGGCGGTGCGGATTCGCGCCTATGGCATCTATGCCTACAAGGTTGCCGACCCCAAGGTGTTCTACCAGAAGATCGCCGGCACGGTGGATGTCTACCACACGGCGGACCTCGAAGGGCAACTGCGCGACACCATCATCGGCCACATGACCACCGCGTTCGCCGGCTCCAGCGTGAGTTTTCTGGACATGGCGGCCAGCCAGTTGCAGTTGGCGGAGAGCCTGCTGGCGGCGCTCAAGCCCATATTCGCCGGCCTGGGCCTGAGTCTCGAGAGCTTCGTGGTGGAGAACGTTTCGCTGCCCGACGAACTGCAGAAGGTGCTCGACCAGCGGATCGGCATGAACATGATCGGCGACATGGGCCGCTACACGCAGTA
>JBEKZR010000354.1:0-3929 GCA_049509715.1 Occallatibacter sp.
CTGGCCGAGGCCCAGCTCTCCTCGCTCGAATCCCGCATCCATCCCCATTTTCTCTTCAACACCCTCAACTCCATCGCCGCGCTCATTCCAGGCAACCCGCAGCTCGCCGAAGATACCGTCGGCAAACTCGCCTCGCTGCTCCGCTTCTCGCTCAATGCGAACCACGCCAGCCTCGTCCCGCTCAGCCAGGAACTTAAAATCGTCCGCGACTATCTCGAAATCGAGAAGACCCGCTTCGGCCCGCGCATCCGCTATGAGATAACTGTTCCTGAAGCTCTTGCGGACGTCAAAGTCCCTCCGCTGGCTCTCCAATCCCTGGTTGAAAACTCGGTAAAGCACGTCGTCTCCCAACGCAACCAGGGCGCCACGATTCAGATAGCCGGGTCGAAGGAATCCAACCGCATCCGCCTTGAAGTCCTCGACGACGGCCCTGGCTTTTCCCCCGGCGCCATCACGCCGGAGCACGGCCTCGGCAATCTCCTCGCGCGTCTCGAACTCCTCTATGGCGGCGCCGGCCGGCTTGAAGTAACTCGCGAAAACGAAAAGACAGCCGTCCGCCTGTCTTTCCCCGCATAATTGAATTGTCCATGGAAACCGCTCCGCTTCGCGCCTATCTCGTCGATGACGAACCGCTCGCCATCGAGCGCCTGGCGCGCCTGCTCGCTGGCTTCGACTCGCTCCGAGTCGTGGGCAGCGCAACCGACCCCGCTCAAGCCCTCGTTTATCTCAACAGCGAATCCGGCAAATCCATCGACGTTCTCTTCCTCGATATCCAAATGCCCGGCCTCAACGGCTTTGAGCTACTCTCTCAACTCGCGGTGCAGCCCTTCGTCATCTTCACCACCGCCTACGACGAATATGCGCTCAAAGCCTTCGAGGTCAACTCCATCGACTACCTGGTCAAGCCCATCGAAACCGCGCAACTGGCGCGCGCCCTCAAAAAGCTCGACCGCCTCCAGCCCGTCGTTCGCCCGGACTGGCAACGCAATCCCGATCTGCCCATCCTTCTAAAGGAACTCGCCGCATCGCTCCGCCCCCGGCAGCCCGATTACCCGCGCCGCATCGCCTCGCGCGTCGGCGAGCGCATCTCGTTCCTTGACCTCGATTCAGTAACTCATTTCATGGCCCACGACAAGCTCACCTATGCCATCGTGGACGGCCGCCGGCACTGTGTCGATCAGACCATCGCCGAACTCGAGCGCCGCCTTGACCCCGCTAAGTTTCTCCGCATCCACCGCTCCGCGCTCGTCAATGTGGACTGCATCCACGAGGTGAACTCCTGGTTCGCAGGCAAGGTCGTCCTCTCCCTCAAAGATCCCCAGCGCACGCAATTACCCGTTGCCCGCGACCGCGTCCGCTCTCTCAAATCCCGCTTGGGAATCTGAACGGCTTGCTTCTGTCGCGCACCCCGGCCGGCGGCGTGCGGCCCCCCTCACGTGGCGAGGTGCAGCGCCGCCTCTGCCCACACCACAGCCTCCCTATAACACCGCATCAACTCCTCCGGGTTCAGGCCATAGGACTGTGCGATCGCATCGCACATCACCCAGTCTCCGCGCTCGTTGCACTCCACCCAGCGCAACAGGCTGCTCTCCAGGCTCGCCATGCCTAGCAGCGCTTCGCGTATCTTCCCCCGCAAGGGCAGCGCCGGCGCCAGGTCCGACATGGGGACGCGCAGCATCGCCGGCAGCAGGCTGAACAACCCCAGCAGGTACTGCTCCGCCTGCACCAGCGCGCAAAGCCCGGCGGCCAGTTCGCAAAAGCTGCCTCGCACAAAGGCCATCCGCAGAATCTCCGGCGGCCGATTGGCGTTCAATTCGCTGGCGATAGCCAGCGTCGCCATGCGCCGGAACACTTCCTCGCCCACCAGAACCAGCGCCGCCTCGATCGAGCGTACCTCCTGGTGAACCGCGCACACCGGCGAGTTCACCAGACGCAGCAACCGGTAGGTAAGCGAGGCATCCCGCTTCACCAGCCGCCCCAGCTTGCGCATGTCGATCGACTCGCTCTGCAGAAGTTGCAGAATCTCTATATAGGAGAGCTGGTTGGCGGGTATCTTCCGGTTCTTGAGCAATATCGGACGGCAAAAATAGTACCCCTGAAACAGCGTGAAGCCCTCCGCACATGCCTGCTGGTTGTCTTCCTGCGTCTCCACCTTTTCCGCAACCAGCGCCACCGTCACGCCAGCCAGCCGCCGCCGCAGTGACTCGCGCCCCGCCGCGTCCAGCAGGGTGAAATCCACCTTGACGTAGTCGGCCAGCTCCACCAGCGGCTCCAGCTTCGGCTTCCAGACAAAGTCGTCCAGTGCCAGCCGGAATCCCATCGCTTTCGCCTTGCGGCACGCCGCAATCAAGCCCGGCGTCGGCTCCAGCGTCTCCAGTATCTCCAGAACCGTCATGCTCGGCGGAAGCACATTCACCAGTTGCCCCAGCAGAGCCTCCCTGGTGCAGTTCACAAACGCCGGCATCCCGGCCGTCAACTTCTCCAGCCCGAAGATCACCGCATTGTCCAGCATGGTGCGGGTGGCCATATCGCCATCCCCGCGGAACGCCGCCTCCGGTCCGGCACGGAACAGCAGTTCGTACGCATGCACCCGGCCGCGCAGGTCCATGATTGGCTGCCGCGCCACATACCGCAGTCCACCCGCAAACTCGGGCAGTGCTGCTTCGAGACTGATGGCCGCTATCGCCTGTACCGCCATGCCAACCTTCCCAAAATGCTTATCGGTTGGCCGCTGGTATCCCTTGAAAAATGCTCATCTCCGCGACAGTCTCCCTGTCGCGTTCCCAGTC
The DNA here is from genome assembly GCA_049509715.1 of Occallatibacter sp. Lineage (GTDB taxonomy): Bacteria > Acidobacteriota > Terriglobia > Terriglobales > Acidobacteriaceae > Telmatobacter. Next base: position 2,790 of record JBEKZR010000354.1, read on the forward strand.
CCGCGCTCACCCGCCCATGAACATCCCGCCGTTCACGTCCAGCACGTGGCCGGTAATGTAGGCCGCCGCATCCGAGGCCAGAAACCTGACCACCTGCGCAACATCCAGGTCCGTCCCCCGCCGGCCCAGCGGAATCGTGGCCAGCATCGCTGCGCTCACCTTCTCGTCTAGCACCGCCGTCATCGGCGTCTCGATGTAACCCGGCGCCACGGCGTTCACGGTAATCCCCCGCGACGCCACCTCGCGCGCCAGCGACTTCGTCAGGCCGATCAGCCCGGCCTTGCTGGCCGCGTAGTTCACCTGGCCCGCTTGGCCCGCGCGGCCCACCACGCTGGCCATGTTCACGATCCGCCCCCAGCGGTTCTTGATCATCGGCCTCAGCAGGGCCTGCGTCAGAAGAAATGGCCCGGTCAGGTTGATGGCCAGCACCAGGTCCCAGTCCGCCCGCTTCATCGCCATCATCAGCCCGTCGCGCGTGATGCCGGCGTTGTTCACCAGAATCTCCACCTTGCCGAACCGCTCCAGCACCGCCTTCGCCCCGGCCTCGATCGACTCCTGGCTGGACACATCCAAACGAAACGCCGCCGCCTGGCCGCCGGCCGCCTCAATCTCCGCCGCTACCTCGGCCAGTTTGACCTCGTTGATGTCCGTCACCGCCAGCGTGGCCCCGGCCCGCGCCAACTCCAGCGCGCACGCCCGCCCAATCCCTTGCGAAGCCCCGGTTACCAGCGCAATTCTTCCCTGCAAATCCGCCATATCTCCCTCGTGACCTCCTGCGCGCACGTCTCCGCGCCCTTTCGTCCTCATTATAAGTGGGCTGAAGCCAGGGCTTTACACGCTGCGAAAAAGCTCACGGGGCGCCCGAGGAAAGGGCGGGAAACCACGAACCGCTGCGGGTGCCTCACAAAGTTGTGTGCCCCATCCATTCCGCGTTCTGTGCGGAATGGGTGGGAAACCACGAACCACGGCGGGTGCCCCACCTTCGCTCCGCCGCGGCGGAGTTAAGGTGGGATATTTCTATCTATGGTCCTTGATTGCCTTGTATATCTATAGCTAGAAGCTGGAAGCTAAAAGCTAATAGCTAGAAGCTGCTTCTACCCCGACGGCGTCGCCGCCACCGTCACTGGCCGCGTCACCAGC
>JBEKZR010000355.1:0-3888 GCA_049509715.1 Occallatibacter sp.
AAAAGACAACCCGCACGTCGATCCATACGGGAACCGGCTTGTCTCCTAGTCTGCCCGGCTCAAAGGTGGAATGTTTCACTGCCGCGATCGCGGCTTGATCGAATGCATCGCCGTACTTATGCAGAAGCTGAATGTGTGCCGGGATGCCCTTGGCGTCGATGACCATGGCCAGCACGGTCATGCCCTGATTGTTTTTACTGGTCACGCCATAGGGATAGGGCACATATACGGTGCGCACCATCCGGGGTGCGGTGACCTCAGGGCCTACATAGTACACGCCATCCTTGTCGGGCGCCTGATGAAACTGTTGACTCGGGGTAATTGCATCCTGCGCCCGCAGGCCGATGGCCGCCAGCGCCAGAAGAGCAAGTGCATATTTAGCCTGCCGCATTCGATTCTCCCATCCGTTTCATTGCTTTCCGGTTAGTTGGCCGTTATCAACATGAGTCCCCACATCAGGTACGCTCAGTGTAAAGTCGTAAAGATAAAGCTTAAATAAGGATAAAGAGATACAAAGCGGGCTTCCGGACCGCCAGCTCTAGGTTCAAAATCAACTGAAGGCGTCGAGACCATGCGATGTTGACCCAGCCTTTATTCTTCGCTTATGAATAAATTATTCCATACTCATAACTTTCTTCAGAACATATATAGGATTTTTATGGCTTGCGCCCTAATGTGTAACCAGGTTTCAGCTCCCCGCGCGTGAACGGAGAGAATGTTACCGGCCATCAGGATGCAGTTAGTGAAGAGACGGAAGAAATGAACTTGGGCGGATAACCAGGTCCGGATTCTTCGCATTGCCCGTAATCAAGACACATTCATGGCGCCACGGGCAAGCCTGCGGAGCTGCAAGGGAAGTCCCTGTCTGGCGCTGCATTTTCCCACATGAGGCGAGTTCATTCCCTGACCAGAATCATTTGCGAAGGTGAGAGGCTGAATGAAAACAAATTTCTGGACGGCTGTCCCCGCAGCGGCGCTGCGGCCCGCGACAACCGCAACCTCCGTTCAACCCGCATTCATTGAATTTCCAGCCATCGAGAGCGCGCGTTCGTATAATGCCGACGCCAATGGGAAATTGCAAGCATTCACCACGTACTTTTGAGGAACTCTTCATGCGGCCCTCATGCCAATCGATGAATACTCGAAGAATCATTGGTGAAATATGCAAAGCAACGACCACTTTCTCATAGAGAGCAAGTGGCCCGAGGGATAGTGCGCACCATATTGCAATGTTACTTGACCTTATCGAAAAACTGCGTTTTCTTTGCGGCTCCTTTACGTCGCTTCGCCTAAGACTTGAGATGAGGGGGTGGAACCAGCAAGCTCGCCATTCCTCAGTGAGAGCCAAAGCTTCTTAACCCGGCGACGCCAGGCGTCGTGGAGATCGGATACCGATGATGAAGAAAAACTTCAGGACTGCCATCGTATTGGGAGTTGCAATCTGCGGGATCGCCGTGCAGCTCACGTGTCAAGCCCAAAGCACGGCTTCAACGTCTGACAAGAATGCTGCGCGGCAAACCGCCGCCGCGCCCCCGGTTCGAACGGCTTTGGTTGACTTCGCGGCCTTGGAAGGGCCGGAAACGGGCCCCGGCAAACCAGTCAGCGAAGCGGCAACTCCCGCCGCAACTACCCCCGCTGCAACCACAGCAGCGGCCACTGCCGCAACAGCTACGGGCACGGCCACCGCCACGCCCGCTTCCGTCGCGGTGCCGGTCAAAAACGACGCGGTCCTCAAAGAACTGGCAGAGATGAAGGCGCGGATTGCGCAATTGGAGGCCGAGCTGAAAGCGCGCAGCGGCGAAGCAGACGCGGAGCGGGACGTCAACGCGCTGCGCAACGCGGAGGCGGGCGACACAGGCGCTTCGATGGCGGTGAGCGGCCAGGCCGCGGCTGCGCCAGCCCCGGCTGCGGCTCCGGCGCCTCCGGAGATCAGCGCGGAGAGAACCACCAAGGAGGCGCCATTCCCCGGCGACTGGACTTGGCTCAACAGCAACGGGCGCGTGGTGGACACCCCCATGGCCACCAAGTACTTCACGCCCGAGTTCCGCGCGGACATCAACTATACCATCGATTACAACCACCCGGAAGATGACACTCTGGGCGGGTCGACGGAGACCTTCCGCTCCGATGAGGTTCAGGTCGAGCAGTTGAGCTTTGGCGGAGACATCCGCATCGACAATGTCCGCGGCAGATTTCTAACCATGTACGGTATGTTCTCCACCACCACCCCGCGCAACGACGGCAGCCCGAACCGCGGGCAGTGGAATCTGGCTGACGCCTACAAGTACGTCTCCGAAGCGTGGGGAGGGTATCACTGGGATATAAATCACGGCGTTAACCTGGATGCCGGCATCTTCGTCTCCTACATCGGCCTGTTCAGCTACTACAACGCCGACAACTGGACCTATCAGCCTTCGTTCGTCTCCTCCAACACTCCCTGGTTCTTCAACGGCATTCGCGGCCAATGGTTTCCCACGGCCAAGCTGAAGATCGAGCCGTGGTTCATCAACGGCTGGCAGTCGTATGCGCGGTACAACGGAAAGCCTGGGTTGGGCGGACAGATACTGTGGCGCCCCAAGCCGTACCTGGATTTTGTGTGGAACGATTACGGCCTGGGTGAAGACGACGCCGGTTACCCCGGACGCTCGCGCATCCACGCCGATTACAGCGCCCAGGTAAAGTTCTACGACAAGCCCAAGAACTTTATGGACAAGATTGCCTGGACAATTACCGGCGACGCCGGTTGCGAATACGGCGGCGGTCCCGCGGTGGGACACTACAATGCGAACGGCTCCTCGCCGGAACAGGGGTCGAGCTCGACCTACACCGGCGGCGTCAACTGCCACAATAGCGCCAACGGTAAGCCCAAGCAGGAATTCATAGGCTGGATGAGCTACCTGCGCTTCTGGTTCGACAAGGACCGTTATGCGTTGACCCTGGGCGGCGGGCAGATGAACAACCCCGGCCGTTACCTCACCCTGCTGCCGCCCATCAACGGCGCCACGGCCATCACGGGCACCCCGTACTTTACCGAGAACGGCGGGGACCGCGCTCAGATGCACGACGGAACCATCACCATCGACTATATGCCGAGCCAATTCATCACCTTCCGCGCGGAGACCGGCTATCGCTACTCCGACGTGCCCTACTGGACCGGCCGCGGCGGCATTACGCCTCCCGGCGGCAATAACGGCAATCCTGCGCACTACCAATGCGCAGGCGGCGGCGACTCCGGCTTTGGATATGGTTCCCTCAGCGCAGCGGAAACCTTCTGCGGCGGCACGGGCGCGGGCACCAGCGCTGTCTGGTGGCCTGACCTGCGCACCAACCAAACCGTCAGCACGCTGGCGCTCATGGTCAGATTCTAGCCGTTCTTTCCCGCCAGGTCTGGCCTTTGCAAATGGGGCCAGACCTGCTGCCTGAATAAACCGCGATCACTACGATTTCTTGAGGAACTGATTATGCGAATCCGATGAAAATCGATGCACACTTGAAGAACCAATACTGAATCTTGCAGGCAGCAGCACCGGAATTGTTTCCGAATGAAGGTGGAATGCAAAGGTAGTCACTGATGGAGTTAGCCCTCAATCTCGGCTGGACGGCGATGGCCATCGCGATGTGCTGGCTGTGGGTGCGCCACGCGCGGCGCGAGGGCCGGGGACGCTCGGCGCAATTCGTCTCCCTGGGGTTAGTCCTCGTCATGATGTTTGTTGTTATCACGATGTATGACGACATGGCGATGGCGCAGAATCCCGCAGAGATACGCTGTTTCCAGCGCGAGGACGATTTAAGCGCGCATGCGCACGCCCCACTTCATCCGGCCGTCGCAGCGACTCCCACGCTTGCCGCGGAGCTTCCTTTCAACACGTTTAGTTTTACTGTGCCGGG
>JBEKZR010000356.1:0-3877 GCA_049509715.1 Occallatibacter sp.
CAATAGTTTGGCGGCTTCCTTGGCGAAGTAGGTGACGATGAAGCCGGCGCCGGCGCGGCGGATGCCGAGGAGAGATTCGAGGATGGCGCGATCATGGTCGAGCCAGCCTTTCTCAAAGGCGGCCTGGAGCATGGAGTACTCGCCGGAGACCTGGTAAGCGCCGATGGGCACGCCGAAGCGCTCGCGGGCGGCGCGGATTACGTCCAGGTAGGGCATGGCGGGCTTCATGAGGATCATGTCGGCGCCTTCTTCAAGGTCGAGCGAGATCTCGCGGAGGGCTTCGCGGAGGTTGGCGCCGTCCATCTGGTAGGACTTTCGGTCGCCGAACTGGGGGGCGGAACCGGCGGCTTCGCGGAAGGGTCCGTAGAAGGCGGAGGCGAACTTGGAGGCGTAACTGAGGATGGGGGTATTGGGGCAGCCTTCGTTGTCGAGTGCGCGGCGGATGGCCCCGACGCGGCCGTCCATCATGTCGCTGGGGGCGACGACGTCGGCTCCGGCGCGGGCCAGGCTGGCGGCGGCGCGGCCTAAGAGATTGAGGGAAGAGTCGTTTTCGACTTCGAAGCCGTCGCGGGTTTCGACGACGATGCCGCAGTGGCCGTGGCTGGTGTACTCGCAAAGGCAGACGTCGGCGATGAGGACCAGCTTTTTGGCGGCTTCGGATTGCTTGAGGGCGCGCAGGCCCCGTTGGACGATGCCGTTTTCGTCCCATGCGCCGGTGCCCTGCACATCCTTGGTTTCAGGCAGGCCGAAGAGGAGCAGTCCGCCCAGGCCAAGGCGCGCGGCCTCTTCGGCCTCGCGGACCGCTTCGTCGATAGAGAGATTGAAGACGCCGGGCATGGAGCCGACTGGGCGGCGGAGGCCCTCGCCGGGACAGAGAAAGAGGGGATAGATCAGGTCGCCGGGGTCGAGCGAGGTTTCGCGGACTAGGGATCGCAGAGGTTCAGTGCGCCGCAGGCGGCGCATGCGGGTTTCAGGAAAACTCATGGATCAAATTGTACTGCTTAGCGAGCCGCTCAAACTTGCGTTCCCTCAGCGGCTAAAGCCGCAGCCAATTCTCCGCTTCTATGGCACGGCTAAAGCCGTGCCCTTTCAAAGCAACAAGTTCTTCCGCAGCTTGTCAAGCCCTGGGCTACCAAACGGCTATTGCAACTGTTCGTAGAGCGTGGTGTTGCGGTAACCGAGCAGGACGACGAGGGTCCATATGCCGAGGGCGGTTCCGAAGGGGATGTTCACTAGAAAGATGAAAGCCGCCACAATGGCGACGATGCGGCCCCACGGCGCGTGCTCGAGCAGGCCCCATGCGGCCACCAGCGCAAGGCAAGTCTTGCACATCAGGGTCACCCAAACAAAACCCAGCATTCCGGCAAAGAACTCCGGCGGGAAAGGACCGTGAGCCCATGGTCCGTGGAACCAGGGGCCGAAGTTGCCGAAGAAAAAGGCCTTGGCGAAGGTCAGCCCGGCTATTCCGCGCAACAGGTACAAGCCGGCATAGATGAACCAGACGATGGCAAGGGTTTTCACCTTGCCGGCGTAGGCTTCGACCTGGAACTGAAGGCCGGGCACCGGGGGAACCGCCGGCGCGGCGGGACGGCCGCACTGGGGGCAGAAAGGCTGCCCGGGAGCTAAAGCTTGACCACATCCACTGCAAAACATGTTGCCTCCTTGAGAGACCGTACTGAGATTACTACGCAAACGGGGAACGCGGTGTTCCAAAAAGCAGGGAACAGGGAACAGGGAATAGGGCCGGCCGCCTAATAGCTAGCGTGTGGGAGCTGGGGGACGTGTTCTGCGCCTGACCGTTGGCTGCGCCGGCAACCGGCATGAGGCTTTCTTTTGATTCTCCTGAGGGTTTTCTTACGATTTGCGTGAAAGAATCGAAATTGTTATGCAGTACGCGCTCATGAGCACACTGAAAGCCGGAGATACGCTGGACCACTACCGCCTGGATGCGACTGTTGCGCGCAGCGGGATGTCGACGCTCTTCAAGGCTACGGACCTGAGAGACGGCAGGCAGGTGGCCATCAAGGTTCCCCACGCGGAGATGGAGGCCGACCCGGTCCTTGTGGAGCGCTTCAAGCGGGAGCAGGAGATCGGCCAGGAACTGGACCACCCCGGCGTGGTGAAGACCTTCGACGGGGAAGAGCGCAGCCGGCTTTACATGGTGATCGAGTGGGTGGAGGGGCGGCTGCTCAGGGCGATTCTGAACCAGGAACCGGGCCGGGAACGCAAGCTGCCGATCGAGCGGGCTGAGCACTTTGCGTTGCAGATCTGCGACGCGCTGGATGCTATGCACAAGCACGGCGTGGTGCACCGGGACCTGAAGCCGGAGAACGTGATGGTGGACGACCAGGACCGGATCAAGCTGATCGACTTCGGGATTGCGATGAAGGAAGATGCGCGGCGGCTGACGCACGTGAATATGTCGGCCGCGCTGGGCACGCCGGACTATATTTCGCCGGAGCAGGTGAAAGGGCAGCGCGGGGACCATCGGAGCGACATCTACGCGCTGGGCGTGATGCTGTATGAGATGCTGACCGGCGAGGTTCCTTTCAGCGGACCGAATCCTCTGGCGGTGATGAACGAGAGGCTGCTGAACGACCCCAAGCCGGCGCGGAAGCTGAGGCCGGAGATTTCAGCCCAGTTGCAGGAGATTCTGAACCGGGCGCTGGAGCGGGACCCGCGGCACCGCTACGCGACGGCCAACGAAATGGCGTGGGAGTTGGAGCACCAGGAGCTGGTGGGCGTGGAGGAGAATGAGCGGCGGCCGGTTTCGCGGGGACTGCATTTGCCGGACAGGCGGAAGATGCTGCTCTACGCGGGGCTGGCGCTGGTTCCGGCGGTGCTTTTTGGATTGATGATGGTGCTGGCGCGCTAGCGGTAGGATTCGTCGCGGTGGATGACGAATTCGGGATAAGCGCCGCCGCCCAGTTCGTGGAGGTCCATGCCGATGCGCTCGCCGTCGGGGTCCACGCGGAAGGGGACTACGCGGTTGAGCATCCAGAAGAGCAAATAGGCCAGCGGCAGAATGACGCCGAGGAGCGCGGCGATGCCGACCAGTTGGGCCAGGAGCTGACCGGGCTGGGAGGCGAAGATGCCTACGGCTAGAAGGCCCCAAAGGCCGCTGACGGCGTGGACGGAGATGGCGCCGGAGGGGTCGTCGATGGAGACGGCGAGCTCGAGGAGTTCGACCAGGAGCGGGGTGACGATGCCGGCGACGAAGCCGATGAAAAGCGCCGGGCTAGGCGAGACGATGCCGGCGGCGGCGCTGGAGGCGACCAGGCCGGCGAGCCAGCCGTTGGCGCAGAGGCTGGCGTCGGGTTTTCCGAAGCGGATGCGGGTTACGGCGAAGGTGGCGGCGAGAGCGCCCGAGGCGGAGAGCAGCGTATTGAGCGCGGTGACGGGCAGAGCGGACAGGGGCGCATGGAGCCAGAGGATTGCGCCGGCGACGTTGAAGGTGAGCCAGCCCACCAGAGCCAGCAGGCAGCCGAAGAGCACATAGACGGCGTTGTGGCCGGGCATGGCGGTGGAAAAGCCTTCCTTGGGGAATTTGCCCCTGCGCGAGCCGGCGATCCAGACCACGGCGAGGGCGCTGAGGCCGCCGAGGACATGGACGGTGGCCGCGCCGCCAGGGTCGAGGAAGCCCGCGCCGAGGGAGAAGTTGATACCGAGCTGTGACAACCAGCCGCCGGTCCAGACCCAATGCGCGAGAAGAGGAAAGACGATCGCGGCCAGGACCGCTGTCGCCGCGCAGCCGGCGGTGAGCCGCCAGCGGTCCGCTCCGGAGCCCCAGGGAATCAGGGCGGCCAGGGCTACGGCCAGGAATTCAAAGAGCAGCGCGAGCTGGGACTGAAACGGGGCGCTGCCGAGGCCTCTGAGC
>JBEKZR010000357.1:0-3876 GCA_049509715.1 Occallatibacter sp.
CGGCGGCGGAGGCAGCGGTGGGACTGGGGCTGGTGATCCAGATTCATCGCCACGCGCATACGACGGATCTGGACCAGATGAACAGGATGAAGGGGTGAGAGGTTGATGCAAGAAGCAATTTCGTTCACTCCGCAGTTGACTGCTTCTCCGCTGACGGGGATATTGTGGCTGATTCCCGCCGTGCCGATGGTAGCTTCGGGCGTGATTGCGCTGCTCAAGCAGCCGCGCCGCAAAACCGCTGCCACACTGGCGATCGGTTCGCTGAGTTTCTCGCTGCTGCTCTCACTGATTGCGTTTGGGCACGTGGTGCGGGACTGGACGCTAGGCATCGCAACCCGCGAGACCGTCAACTTCACCTGGATTCAGGTGGGCGTGGCGAACGTAGACCTGGGGTGGGTGCTCGATCCGCTTTCGGCGGTGATGATGGTGATGGTCGCGCTGGTGGGCCTGCTGATCTTCATCTACTCCATTGGGTACATGAAGCACGACGAGAACTACACGCGCTTCTTCTGTTTCATGAGCCTGTTTGCGGGAGCGATGCTGGGGGTGGCGATTGCGAACAGCATGCTGCTGCTGTTCATGTGCTGGGAGTTGGTCGGACTTACTTCTTACTTATTGATTGGCTTCTGGTATCAAAAGCCCGCGGCGGCGGCGGCGGCGAAAAAAGCTTTCCTGACCACGCGAATTGGCGATGTTTTCTTTCTGCTGGGAATCGTCTGGCTGTTTGCGCAGACCGGGACACTGCTGTTCTATAACGGCGGGGCGGGTTCGCTGGAAGCTGGGGCGCTGACCGCATTGTTAGCGCAACATGCGGGCTTAGGACTCTGCGCCGCGAGCGCCATCGGCCTGTTGATCTTCTGCGGTGCGGCGGGCAAGAGCGGGCAGTTGCCACTGCACGTATGGCTGCCGGATGCGATGGAGGGTCCGACGCCGGTTTCGGCGCTGATTCATGCGGCGACCATGGTGGCCGCGGGAGTTTACCTGATTGCGCGGGTGTATCCGCTGATGCAGGCCGGGGCGCTGGCCGGCGGGACGACGACGGCGCTGACGGTGGTGACGTGGGTGGGCGCTTCGACGGCGGTGTTTGCGGCGCTGATCGCTGTGGCGCAGAACGACATCAAGCGCATCCTGGCCTACTCGACGATTTCGCAACTGGGCTACATGATGGCCGGGTTGGGGATGGGCGGCGTGGCGGTGGGGATGTTCCACCTGATTACGCACGCGTTCTTCAAGGCGCTGCTGTTTCTGGGCGCGGGGAGCGTGATTCACGGCTGCCACGAGGAGCAGGACATCCGGCGAATGGGCGGGCTAAAGGCCGACATGCCGTTGACGTTCGCCACGTATGGGATCGGGATGCTGGCGCTGTGCGGGTTTCCGCTGCTGTTTTCAGGTTTCTGGAGCAAGGACGGGATACTGGAGGCGGCGATGCACTGGAGCGTGGCGAGGACGCCTTTTTACATGCTGGTGTTTGGGGCGCTGTTGACCGCGTTTTACATGACGCGGCAAGTGGGCTACGTGTTCTTTGGCTACAACCGAGGCTCGAAGGACGCGCATGAGAGTCCGGAAGTGATGACTGTGCCGCTGGCGATATTGGCTTTCTTCGTCATGGCGCTGGGATTGATCGGGACGCCGGCGTGGCCGTGGTTCAGAGGGTTTCTGGATGGGCGCGCAGTGGACATCGAATGGCACAGACTGATTGAGCCGGGGTTGCTGGCGCTGATGGCGACCTCGACGGTGGTGGTGTTTGTGGGCATCGGATTGGCCTGGCGGCTCTACGGAGACCGGTCTCCCAAGCCGACGGAGCCGGATGTGCTGGAAGCGGCTGCGCCCTTGCCGTGGGGTTGGCTGCGCGACCGGCTGTATGTGGACGAGTTGTACGGGGTGACGGTGATTGCGTTCTATGGTTGGTGGGCGCGGGTTGCGGAGTGGCTGGACCGCCGGGTTTGGGGCGGAGCGGTGAGCGGAGTTGCGTGGGCCTTTGGCCTGTGGGCGCAGTTGAACCGGTTCCTGGATAACAACTGGGTGGATGGCGGCTTCGACAAGAGTTGTGACGAACTGGCGAGCGGCGGAGGACTGCTGGCGCGGGTGCAGACAGGGCGCGTGCAGACCTATTTGCGGTTGCTGGCGCTGGCCGTGGTGGCGCTGGCATTGATGCTGATATGGAGCAGCCGGGCATGAGCGGAATTCCTGTATTGACGGTGTTGACCGTGCTGCCCCTGGCAGGGGCAGCGATTGCGCTCCTCGCGGGCAAACATGCGCGCGCCGTGGCGCTCATCACGACGCTGAGCAGCCTGGCGCTGGCGCTATTTGTGTGGACGCGGTTGCCGGCGAATGGAAGCATGGGGCTGGTGGAGCAGGCCAAGTGGGCGCCGTCACTGGGCATCGAGTATCACCTGGGCGTGGACGGTCTGGGGGCGCTGATGGTGGTGCTCTCGGCCATTGTGACGCTGATGTCGGTGGATGCGGCGCACAGGGTGCATCACCAGCCGGGGCTCTACTTTGGCTTGGTGCTGGTGTTGGAGGCGGGGCTGTTCGGGTCGTTCACGGCGCTGAACTTCTTCCACTGGTTTTTGTTCTGGGAGCTGAGCCTGATACCGGCGTTTTTCCTCATCAAGCTGTGGGGCGGAACGCGGCGCGGGCCGGCGGCGACGCAGTTTTTCATCTACACCATGGCCGGCTCCGCAGTGCTGCTGGTGGCGTTTCTGGCGGTGTTTCTTTCGACGGGAAGCATGGATTTTCCGCACCTGACGCTGCTGGCCTCGACCGGCGAGCTGGAGCAGATGGTAGCGGCGCATCTGGGGCCGCAGGTGATGCTGTGGCTGGCGATTGGGGTGCTGGCGGGGTTTGCGGTGAAGGTGCCGATGATTCCGTTCCACACCTGGCTGCCCGCGGCTTATGCGGAAGCGCCTTCGCCGGTGACGATGCTGCTGACGGGCGCAATGTCGAAGATGGGCGTGTATGGATTGCTGCGGATTGCGATTCCGCTGTTCGGAGCGCAGATTGCGCAGATTCGAACGCCTCTGCTGGCGCTGGCGGTGGCGACGGTGGTGATGGGAGCGTGGGCGGCGGCGGCGCAGAAGGACCTGAAGAGGGTCTTCGCTTATTTATCGGTAAATCACCTGGGCTATTGTTTGCTGGGGATCTTTGCGCTGGCGGTTCCGACCGCGGCCACGGATGTTGCGGCGCAGACGAGCCAGGCGGCGGCGCTGAACGGCGTGATCCTGCAGATGTTCAACCACGGGGTGACGGCGGCGGCGCTGTTCTGGTTTGTGGCCATGATTCAGCAGCGGACTGGCGGTCATCGCGGCATCGACCAATTTGGCGGGCTGCGCAAGCCTGCGCCGGTGCTGGCGGGACTGATGGGAATTGCGCTATTCAGCTCGCTGGGGTTGCCGGGGCTGAATGAATTTCCCGGCGAGTTTTTGATCTTCCGCGGCGTGTTTCCTCTGGCGTGGGTGGCGGCGACGGTTTCGATCCTAGGGCTGCTGGTTACGGCAGCGGTGATTCTGACGGTGATTCAGAAGGTCTTTTGGGGGCCTTTGCCGGAGCATTGCGTGGGTTTCCCCGACCTGCACCACGGCGAACGGCTGGCGCTGGCTCCGGTGATTGCGCTGATGTTTCTGGTGGGCCTTGTGCCCCAACTGATTGTGGACAGCGTGAACCCGACGGTTCAAAACCTGCTGGCGCACTGGAGATTCTAGATGTTGGCGTGGATGATCTATCTCTCGTTTGCCGGGGCGCTGCTGCTGGCGGTGCTGCCCAAGGGTAACGCTGCGTTGGCGCGCTGGCTGGCGCTGACGGTGGCTGTGGGCGGGCTGGCGCTGGCCGTGGCGGGGTTTGTGGCCGGGATGGGTCAGGGCCGTCAAGTCATCGTCG
>JBEKZR010000358.1:0-3876 GCA_049509715.1 Occallatibacter sp.
ATAACAAGGTTGGCGGCCGGAACAAAACTGACGTTTGGCCGGGCGGCGGGCCGGTTTCCGAATAGCCGACCATCCACCCGGAATGGTTCCGAGGGCAACGCAGCATCGATTACAATTGCGCCAAACCAAAGCGCGAGCCGCTGGCCATCAGCGGGCACAATGAATTGAGGATCGAATGACCGGTAAGCCCTATCGCCCGCAGCAAGACATCGTGACCTTGATGAAGCAGTTCAACCAGCGAGTAAAGGAATCTCCTGAGCTTCCTGACCCCGACACGCGCCTGCTTCGCGCGCGGCTGGTGTTTGAGGAAGCCATCGAGTTCGTCAAAGGCTGTGGTTGCACGGTCACGACGCACCTTGCCGGATCGAACGGCGAAGAGCAGACCGCGGTCATCGACTCGATCGCCGTCGTGCCCGACCCCAACGGCACACCCGACTTCGTCGAATACGTGGATGGCTGCATCGATCAGCTTGTCGTCACTTATGGAGCGCTCAACGCCGCCGGCGTGAAGGCCCAGCCTGCCTGGGATGAGGTGCAGCGCAGCAACATGAGCAAAGCCTGGCCACATTGCAGCGTTTGCGACGCTGTGCTCGAGCGGGGTGCGGGCCTGGAGTTGGTTCATCCGGAAGACTGCAACGCCCATCATGGCGATTGGAATCCGATTCTGAAGGTTCATAAGCGCCCGGACGGCAAGTTCATCAAGTCGCCGACCTATTCACCCGCAGATTTGAGGCGCGTGATCGATGAGCAGATCCAGCAGGCAAACGGATAGTTCAACCTGTGCATGAGCAACAAAGAGAAAAAATCTTAGACTGCAGTTTCGGGAGGCCGGTCCGCTCTATGCTTCGTTCGCGGCCGCGTCTTCCGGCTTGCCCAGCGGATCGTTGTCGCGGTCGGTCACTTCAACCAATGCAGCCAGCCGCGCCGCCAGTTCCGGCTTCCAGCTTCCCTCCGGGGCGCGCCAGCTCCAGTTGCCGGCGGCGATGGCCGGCGTATTCATGCGCGCCTCCGAGCCGAGTTCGAACAAATCCTGCGCCGGGAGCACGGCCAGTTGCGCCACGCTTGCCTCGACAGCCCGAATCAGCGGCCAAACCGGCCGCTTGCCGACCGGCCCCGCGAAGGCCTCGACGGCGCGGTGTTCGATCTTGCCGGCCGCATCCCACCAGCCCTGCGTGGTCGAGTTGTCGTGGGTGCCGGTATAGGCCACAGTGTCCGGAGTGAATCGATGCGGCAGATGCGTTTGCGCGCTCTTGCCGCCAAAGCCGAACTGGAGCACCTTCATGCCCGGCATGCCCAACTCCTGCCGCAGCGCGTCCACTGCCGGGGTAATCATTCCCAGGTCCTCGGCCACCAGCGGCAGCGGCCCCAGCGCCGCCTCCAGCGCGTGGAAGAGCTTGAGCCCCGGCGCCTTCACCCACTCGCCGTGTACCGCCGTCTTCTCGTCCGCCGGAATGGCCCAATAAGACTCGAAGCCGCGAAAGTGGTCCAGGCGGACAATGTCGTAAAGCGCGCAGGCGCGGCGAATCCGCTCGATCCACCAGTCGAACCCGCGCCCGGCCAGCACATCCCAGCGATAGAGCGGATTGCCCCAGCGCTGCCCGGTGGGCGAAAAGTAGTCGGGCGGCACGCCGGCGATGCGCACCGGCTTCAGATCCTCATCCAGTTCAAAAAGCTCAGGGTGAACCCACACATCGGCCGAATCCATGTTGACGAAGATGGCCACGTCGCCCAGAATCCTGATTGCATTGCTTGCAGCAGCCTTTCGGAGGTCATTCCACTGACGGGAAAAGGCAAACTGCAGCGCCTGCTCCTGGGCCAGCGCGCGGCCGTGCTTTGCGGCCACCTTCGCCAGAGCCTCAGGCTGGCGGCGGCGCACCGGCTTGGGCCAGGCCGTCCACGCGCCGGTGGAGAACTGCCGGCGCAGCACGGCATAGAGGGCGTAATCGGTAAGCCAGCCCGCCTCAGCCCGGCAAAACTCCTCGAATTGCTTCCATTGCGCGGCTAACTTCGGATCATGCGGCCCGCGGTCGAGAAAGTTTCCCGCCGCCTCGTAGAGCAGAGGCAGCTTGCGCGCCTCCACCTGGTTGAAATCCACATTGCCGCTTCGTCCGGCCAGGCCGCCGATCCGCTCCCCGTCAATCCAGCCCCAGTCGGAGAGAAATTCGAGGCTGATGAGCCAGGGATTGCCCGCAAAGGCCGATGAGCCCGCGTACGGCGAGTTGCCGTAGCCTGTGGGACACAGCGGCAAAACCTGCCAGATGTGCTGTTTAGCCTCGGCCAGAAAGGCCACAAACTCGTGTGCGGCCGGCCCCAGGTCGCCGATGCCGCCATAGGAGGGCAGGGAAGTGACGTGCAGCAGAACTCCGGACGAGCGTTGAAACTCCATGGCTTCATTATCTCCGCAGCAGACCTGGAATGCCGGAGCCCTGTCCGGCCGAACAAGCCTGCGAACGCAAAAAAGCCCGCGTCCGCTCTAGGGATGCGGGCATTTCTGCTGCTTCCTGCGACCCCCGGCTGGCTTACATGCCCGGAATCTCCGGCCCCTTCGATTTGGCGTTGATCCGGATGCGCTTGCTCTTCTTGTAGTCTTCCATCACGCTACTCAGGAAAACGCTGAAGGCATCGGACCGGCGCTGCGCCAGGATCTGGTCGCGCGTCTGGTCAAAGTTCTTGGCGATCTCGTCCGCGCTGGGCTCCTGTTTGTCCAGCAGCTTGGCCACCACGCCGGTCCGCTGCGTGTCGATGGGACCGCTCAAGGCGCCAGGCGCCAGATCGAAGAGCTGCGGAGCCACCTGGCCCACCTGGCCGAGGTCGGGCACCTGACCGGTCTCACCCACCAGGTCACTGGTCTTCACCGTCGCGCCCGCTTCCTTGGCGGCCTTGGCCAGATCGTTTTCCGCTTTGGCCTTGTCCGCCAGCTCCCTGGTCTTCTGGCTCAGCAACAGCGGCAACTTCTCCTCGCGGTAGTCGTCCAGAACGTGGCTCTTCCAGTCGGCAAAGCCGGGCGCGTGGGCCGCGGCGATGCCCATAACCTGGAAAATCGCGTAGCCCTCGCCGGTCGGCGCATATTGCGGCGGGTCGCCCTGCTTGGACTGGAAGGCCTCGGCGATGAGTTTAGACCCGTCGGGCAGCGCCGAAATCACGCCATGGCTGTTGACCGGAGGCGTCGTCGCCACTTCCAGATGGTGGGCCGCCGCGGTCTTCTCCAGGCCGTTCTTGATGGCCTCCGAGGTCAGCGTCCGCGCATAGTTCTCCTCGGCCTGAGCCTCCTTCTGGCGGATCAGCGTGGCCTGGATGGCGGGCAGCACCTCGTTGAGTTGCTGCGTGCGCGCCGCCTGGCGCTCTTCCACCTGAACAATGTGGTAGCCAAACTGGCTCTTCACGATCTTTGTCTCGCCGATTTTCTGGGTGAAGATGGCGTTGTCGAACTCCGGCACCATGCGCCCGCGCTGGGCAAAGCCCAGTTCCCCGCCCGAGTCCTTGCTGCCCGGGTCGTCGGAGTTCTTCTTGGCCAGTTCGGCAAAGTTCGCGCCGCCCTGAATCTGCTTGAGCAGCCCCTCCGCCTTGGCCTTGGCCGCAGCATCGGTCTTGGCGTCCGCGTCCGGAGCCACCTTGATGAGGATGTGCCGCGAGCGCGCCTGTTCCGGCGCCGAGTATTCGTAGGTGTGCTGGTCAAAGTACTGCTTGATCTCCTGCTGGCTGGGCTGCGGAACCCCGCCGGGCAGTTCATTGGGGGTAAAGGCAAAGTAGGTGATGCGGCGCTCTTCCGGCACGGCGGCCGCGTAGCGCGCGGCGTTGGTCTTGAAGAAGGCCGCCAGCTCGCCGTCAGAGGGATTGATCTGCTTGCGCAGGTCGTCCGCGGAGATCACCGCATAG
>JBEKZR010000359.1:0-3861 GCA_049509715.1 Occallatibacter sp.
TCATCGCGGCGTGGCCGAAAGCCAGCACCGGCCCTGGACGGCGGCGGCCAGCGTGATCGCATAACCGTCTTCCGGGGCCGCATCCACAACTGCCCGAGCGAATGCGGCCTCCGCGCCTTACATTTTCTTCCTGTTCCGTTTCGCCCGCCGCTACACGCTGAAAACGAACCAGAATCGCAGGCAAAAGCGGGCCAAAGAGATTATTGTTGACATAGTCACTCTAATAGGCATATCGCTATTAGCAATATGGCAAAACGTTCAAGTTCGAGCATGGACGTGCTGCTTGGCCTGCTGACGATCGGGCCTATGTCGGGCTACGACCTGGGGCAGGCCATCCGCACATCGGTCGGCTTCTTTTGGAACGAGAGCTACGGGCAGATCTATCCCAACCTGAAAAATCTGGCGGCCGAGGGGCTGGTGACCTCAAAGACGGAGCGGCAAAAGGGCAAGCCGGACCGGCACATTTACTCGATCACAAAGAAGGGACGGGAGCGGCTGGCGGCATGGCTGGCGGTAGAGCCTCAGCCAGAGATTCCGCGCAATGAATTGCTGCTGAAGCTGTTCTTTGGCGCGCAGGTTCCGGCGGAAATCCTGATTGGATACGTGGAAACGATGGTCGAGAAAGAGCGGGCGCTGGTGCAGAAGTTTATCGAGACCGGCAAGACGGTGAGCGCCCAGCAGCAGTTTCCCGATACGCCTTACTGGAAGATGACGGCGCGCTTCGGACAGTTGGAGTTGGAAGCGCACCTGCGCTGGGGTGAAGAGGCGCTGGCAGAACTGCGCAAGATCGCAAAGAAGCAACAGAGGCCCGCGGAAAGGGGAAAGGGGAAGAGTCATGCAGGCAAATGAGGTTCTTACGGCAGAAAATTCAGGTGCAAGCCAACAGCCGCAGCAGATCGCTTCGTGGAGACATTTTATCGGCTTCCTTTTGATTGGGGCTGGCGTGGCGGCGTTAGGCTTTCTTGCTCAACATGCTCCCACGGGAGGCGGCGGAGCGGCAGCCGGCCAGCTTGGGAGCCACAGTCAAGCCATTCCCGTCTACCTGATCGCCATCTTCATGGACTGGGCCCTCCTTTATTACTGCTGGGTCGGCGTGCATCGCCGTGGCGGCAATCTCGAAACGCTGTCGGGCGGGCGCTGGACCTCGTGGAAGAGCGTCGCCGTTGACCTGAGCATAGCGCTGCCGTTCTGGGTGTTGTGGTCGGCAGCGGCCCGCGGCGTGCATTGGCTGCTTGGACCAAGCAGCGCGAAAACCGTCGACAGCCTGCTTCCGCAGAGCCTGCTTGAAATCCTGATCTGGATTGCGACTGCGATCACCGCCGGCATTTGCGAGGAAATGGCGTTTCGCGGTTATCTGCAGCGCCAGCTTCACGCATTGAGCGGAAGCGTTGTGGCAGCCGTGCTGGGGCAGGGATTGGTGTTTGGCCTGGGACACAGCTACCAGGGCTGGAAGAACACGATCGTGATCAGCGTGCTTGGAGTTCTGTTTGGAACGCTGGCTGCGTGGCGCAGGAATCTGCGCGCAAACATTATCGTCCATGCGTGGGCCGACGTTTGGGAGGGCTGGCTCAAGTTTGTGGTCTGGAGGTAAAAAATAGCTGGGCCAGGTCAGGTTTTCCGCTCCTTGTTCCCTGGCCCCTGCCCACTCTTCGCCAACCGCTTTATAATCGCGGCATGTTGTTTCTCGGCGATCCTCGGCGCCGGTCGGTTGCCCTGCTTGCGGGCGGATTCCTGCTGCTTGTTGCCTTGTTTGGCGTGCTTCAGGCATTCAATACTTCCAACATCCGTTTCCTCAATCCTGAATCTTCCGGAGAGACGCTGGCCTTTACCGGCGTCATTGTGCTGGTCTTTCTGGTTTTGATGGCGTTCTTAATGCTGCTGCTCAGGAACATACTCAAGCTGTATGCCAGCCAAAGCAGCAGCGCCCTGGGCGCGCGGCTGCGCACGCGGATGGTGCTGGGCGCGGCATTGATCGCGCTTATCCCCGCCATCTTCATGTTCCTTTTCAGTTTCTTCCTGATGAACCGTTCCATCGACCGCTGGTTCTCGCAGCCCACATCGGAGATCCGTGAGGACTCGACCCGCGTAGTGTTGGAACTGGCGCAGTACGTGACCAGCAATGCGCGGGGCGAGGCTGAGTCGATTGCCGCGTCGGGAGCGCCCGATAGAGATCCGCAGACACTCGCCGATGTTCTGGCCTCTCACCGGATTACGCTGGACGGCGGGTTTGCCATCGTATACGGCAAGGATTTGCATGTGCTGGCGAGCCTTGACGCTCCAGCGGAGTCGAGCCCGGCGACACTGGTTCCGTGGCTGGAGGCGGGCGAGCAGGGAACGGCGATCCCCTTGAAGGGGCCGCTCTCAGCCAGCCTGCTCAAGGCCGCGCAACGCAGCGATGAGCCGGTGATCAAGGTCGCTGACCAGGAGTACGCGCTCGGTGAATCGGCCACGGCATCGGGCAAGGCAGTGGTGACCGCCCTGCCAATGCCGCGGGGTCTGAGCCAGACGACGGCGCGCATTCGCTCCGGCGCGGATGAATATTGGCGGCTCTTCCGCGCGCGCAACCAGATCCGCACCATATTCTTCCTGCTGTTGTTGCTGATCACTGCGGTTGTCTTCTTCTGCAGCGTCTGGCTGGCGCGGTTTCTATCCACGCAGATCACCCGGCCGGTGGAGGCCCTGGCCGACGCCATGGATGAGATCGCCGCCGGCAAGTACGACCATCGCGTGGCGCTCATCGCCTCCGGGGAGATGGACGACCTGGTCCGCGCCTTCAACCGCATGGCGGCGGATCTGGATGCCAGCCGGCAATTGGCCGAGAGCTCGTCAGCGCAGCTCACCGCTGCCAACCTGGCCATCGAGGAGCGGCGCCGCGAGTTGGAAACGATTGTCGAGACAATCCCATCGGGGGTTGTTACGCTGGACGGCACGGGCACGGTTCTGCAATCCAATCGCGCCTTTGCCGCGTTGATGGGCCGGCGCGTGGACATAGGGCTGGGCGGGGAGAAGATCGAATCGCTGTTTCCCCCCGAGTGCGCCGAGGATCTGGCGGGCGTGATTCGCCGTGGCCACCGCATGGGCGCTGCCTTCACGGAGATTGAATTTCATGGCCGGGGCCGCACGATTCATCTGGCCATCACCAGCGCGCGGCTCGAACTGGCTCACGGCCGTCCGGGAACCGTGCTGGTGGTGGAGGACACCACCGAGCTGTTGCGCGCGCAGCGGCAGTTGGCGTGGAAGGAGGTGGCGCAGCGGGTGGCCCACGAGATCAAGAACCCGCTCACGCCCATCGCCCTCTCCGCCGAGCGGATTGGCAAGCATCTGGACCGTGCCCAGTTGGACTCGCCGGCCGTGATCCGCAAGTGCAGCGAGGTCATCCTGGGCTGCGTGGGCACGTTGCGCACCCTGGTGGACCAGTTCTCGGCGCTGGCCGAGTTCCCCGCGCCGCAGCCGCGGGCCTGCGACATGAATAAAGTAGCGGAGGAGGCGTTGGCGCTGTTTGCCGGCCGGCTCAACGGCATCACGGTGCAGTGTGACCTGGAGCCGGGGTTGCCGGCGGTGCTTGCCGACCCCGAGGCGATCCGCCGCGCGCTGGCCAACCTCATCGACAATGCAGCCGAGGCCATGCAGGGCAGTCTGCTGCGCGTGCTAGGCATTCACAGCTCGCTGAGCGAAGATGGCGCGGCGGTCGAGGTCGTGGTCTCCGACACCGGCCACGGGCTCACCGATGAAATTCGCGAGCGGCTGTTCCTGCCCTTCTACTCCACCAAGCATCGAGGCACCGGGCTCGGCCTCTCCATTGCGGCCAAGATTGTGCAGGAGCATGGCGGCTCGCTGCGGGCCGAGTCCAATAGCCCCAAG
>JBEKZR010000036.1:0-17523 GCA_049509715.1 Occallatibacter sp.
GGATTCTTCAGGTTCACCCGCGCATTGGCCAAAAGCCCCGGCATCTGTTTCTCCCGCGACACCAGCGACCGCAGCCGCTCGTCCGGCGAAGCGAACTTGCGCTCCATCAGCACAAACGCCCCATTCGCGCAGGTGCTCGAGTAGTTATCCGCGTTCTTCTCCCACGGCCGAATCGTCTCCAGCGTCAGCAGTTCGGAGCGAATGCTGGACAGAACAATCTCCCGGTCGCTTCGCGGAACCAGATCGGCCGCGGCAGCATCGGGACGAATCGCCTCAATGCGCTTTTCAAAGCTCTTGAGCGCGGCAATCTCCGCGTCGATGTTTTTGCGCGAGTAATCCTCCAACTGCGCGTCGTACTGGTGATAGCCAACCTGCGTGCCGCTGGTCGGCGAGTAGTGGAAATACACCTGGTCGAAGTACTCATCCGAGACCCGCTCAAACTTCTGCTTCCAGTCTTCCTTCGCGGCATGAGCATTCATCGCCAAAGACATACCAACTCCAATCGCAAACAACACAACGAACTTTTTCATATTTCCTCTCCGCATCGAGGCTATCGTTCTATTTCTATGCGCTCACCGGCGCTGGCGCCAGGCTGGCAAGCACTTCGTGAATTTCGAGCAGAACTTCGTCGCTCCGCGTGGCAGCCAAAGGATACTTCAACAGCCCCTGGGGCGTGAACTGCGCGCCGCGCTTTGCGTTCCGTTCCACCAATCGCATCAGGCGCTGCGGATCGACCGCCGCATGTTCCATGAATCGAATCTGCAGCTCGCCGCGCCGCCGATCGATTTGCGCAATGCCCATCCGCTCGCAATCCAGGCGCACCATCGCCGCCTCCAGCAGGTACACAGTCGCGTCGGGCGGCGCGCCAAAGCGGTCTTCCAGCTCCGCGCGTACCTCGTTCACCGCCGCCTCGCACGTTGCCCCGGCAATCTTCTTGTAGAGCCGGAGCCGCTGATTCTCCTCCGGCACATAGCTTTCGTCGATGCGCAGCGCAATGCCTAAGTTCAGTTGCGTGGCGGGCCGCTCCTCGCTCGTCTCGCCCTTCATCTCCTTCACCGTGGCCTCGAGCATAGACGTGTAAAGCTCGAATCCCACCGCCTCAATGTGCCCGCTCTGCTCCCCGCCCAGCATATTCCCCGCGCCGCGCAACTCCAGGTCCAGCGCCGCAATCTTGAATCCCGCGCCCAGGTCGCTGAACTCTTTGAGCGCCGCGAGGCGTCTGCGCGCAATCTCCGTCAGCTCCTGCTCCGGCGGAATCAGCAGATACGCATAAGCCCTTCGATTCGACCGGCCCACGCGCCCGCGCAACTGGTATAACTCGGCCAGCCCATGCCGGTCCGCGCGGTTGATGAGAATCGTATTGGCCAGCGGAATGTCCAACCCGTTCTCGATGATCGTCGTCGCCACCAGCACATCATACTCGTGCCGCATGAAGGCCAGCATCACGCGTTCCAGCTCCGTCTCGCTCATCTGCCCGTGACCCACGGCCACGCGCGCCGCGGGCACAAGCTCCTGAATCCTCGCGGCAATCTCGTAGATCGACTCCACGCGGTTGTGCACAAAATAAACCTGCCCGCCGCGCTCCAGCTCAACCTCCACCGCCGAGCGCACAATCTTCTCGTCGAACTTGGCCACCACCGTTTGAATGGCCATGCGATCCTTGGGCGGCGTCTCGATCACGCTCATGTCCCGCAGCCCCACCAGCGACATGTGCAGTGTCCGCGGAATCGGCGTGGCGCTCATGGCCAGCACGTCGACCTCCTTGCGCATCTGTTTCAGCCGCTCCTTGTGGCGCACGCCAAAGCGCTGCTCCTCATCCACCACCAACAGCCCCAGGTCCTGAAACCTGATGTCCTTTGACAGCAGCCGGTGCGTGCCGATCAGGATGTCCACTTTGCCCGTCTCCACGCGCTCCACAATCAGCTTCTGTTCCTTCGCCGTGCGGAATCGCGAGATCATTTCCACGTTGATGGGAAACTGCGCAAATCTTTTCTTGAATGTCTCATAGTGCTGAAAGCCCAGAATCGTAGTCGGCGTGAGCACCGCCACCTGCTTGCCGTCCTGCACTGCCTTGAAGGCCGCCCGCATCGCCACTTCCGTCTTCCCATAGCCCACGTCGCCGCACAGCAGCCGGTCCATCGGCGTCGGCTGTTCCATGTCGTACTTGATGGCCCGGATCGCCGAGATCTGATCGTCCGTCTCGCTATAGTCGAAAGAGTCGTCAAACTCCCGCTGAAACTCGTTGTCCTTGGAGAAGGCCGTGCCCTGTGCGGTGGTCCGCTCGGCATATAACTTTAGTAACTCCCCAGCCATGTCCCGCATGGCCTTGCGAACCCGAGCCTTGGTCTTGGTCCACTGCTGCGAGCCGAGCCTGTTCAGCACCGGCGCCGGTCCCGCGTCCGTGGAGCGGTACTTCTGAATCAGATCCAGCCGGGTCAGCGGAACATATAACTTGGCCGCTTCAGCAAACTCCAGGATCATGAATTCCAACGGGAGCCCGTCCTGCGCAATTTCCTTAAGACCTTGATATTGCGCAATCCCGTGCTCCACGTGAACCACGTAATCGCCGATCGCAAGATCGCGGAAATCGGAGACAAACGCCGCCGTCTTCGACCGCCTGGGCTCCGGCCGCGCCGCCACATCCACATCGTCGGAAAGGTCGTTGGCCCCGAACAGAATCAGATTCGAGTCAAGAAAACTAACTCCCGCGGCTATCGGCGTGCGCACAATCACCGGCACGCGCAGATCGCCGGCCAGGTAACTCGACTCATCCAGCATCGTCTCGCCGGGATGCGGATTGCGGCTGCCCAACCTATAAGGAATCTGGTACTCGCGCAGCACCGTGGCCAGCCGCTCCACGTCGCCCTGATGCGGCGCGGCCAACACAATCCGCGTCTCCGAAGCTATCAGCGTGCGCAACTGATCAGTCAGGGCCGGAATCGACCCATGAAACCTGAGCGTCGGCCGCGTGTTCAGTTCGATCTCGCCCAGCGTGCGGTCCTCGTCCAGCACGTCCACCGCGCCCAGTTGATCCAGATCCAGCTCTACGTGCGCGTCAAGCGCGGCCTGCAACACCTCGGGCCGCAGATAGATGTCTTCAGGCCTGATCAGCGACCCCATCGCCGACCTCTCATGCCGCTGTTCCACCTTGTTCCACCAGCGATCGATCTGGTTGCGCACCATGGCCGGTTCTTCGACAAACAGCGCGCACTTAGGCAGCAGAGTTAGCAGCGACTTATCCGCCCCGGCCACCGCGGAGAAAAACTCCCACCCCGGAAAGACGCTCACGCCGCCCGCAGCGGCCAGCTCGGCAGCCATCTCCTCGTCCTCATCCGCGCCTGGGCCTTCCACGCGCTGCCGGCTCAGCCGCCCATGCACCGCGGCCAGCAACCGCTCGGTCACCGGCGTCTCCGTCAGCGGCAGCAGTTGCGCTTCGTCCAACGCACTCTGCGAGCGCTGCGTCTCCGGGTCGAACTTGCGAATCGTCTCAATCTCGTCGCCGAAGAACTCGATGCGCACCGGCCGGTCGGCCTCCGGCGAGTACACGTCCAGAATCCCGCCGCGCCGAGTGAACTGCCCCGGCATCTCCACCAGGTCCATCTGCGTATAGCCCACGCTGGCCAGGTGCCCGGTCAACACCTCCACGTCCACCTCTTCGCCGCGCTTGAGCGTCACCGCCAGCCCGGCGTAGTAGTCGCGGTCGAAGAGCTTCAGCGCCGCCGCCTCCACCGGCGCAATCAGAATTTCTACTGCCCCGGTGGCCAGCTTCCACAACGCCGCCGCCCGCTGCTCCTGCACATCCGGATGAGGAGATAGATTTTCGAAAGGAAGCACATCGTGGGCCGGCAGCCGCACCACTTGCGCAGGGTCCACCGCGCCAGTCAGCTCGCAGCCCGCGCGCAACAGCGGTTCCAGCGCCTCGGCAGCCTTGTTGTCGGCCACCACTACAATCACCGGCTGGCGGGCCGCCCGCGCCATCAGCGGCAGATAGATCGACCGCGCTGTCGCCGTCAATCCGGATACACGTCTCCGACCCGCACCCAGGCTCAGATGCCTTCGTACGCGCTCAAATCCCGGAGAGTGCTCCAGCTCCGCAAAAATCTCGCGGACAAACGGGAGGATCATCTGCTGCCAGTTTAGCAGCGGGGGCGCAACATCAACTCAGGAACCAGCACGACAGCCGGCCACGCAGGTCTCGAGCCTGAGACCTGCGAACGCACGGACCTTCGCTGGACGGAAAAGCTCAAATCTGCATGTACCGCATGGCGCAAATGCGCTACCCGCCGCTCCTACTCCGCGCCGGCCCGATCCACAAACACCTGCTGCGGAGCATCGACATCAGCGGCAAACCCGCTCACCTTCAGCTTCATGGTTTCGATAGCGGGCTTGCGGTCCAGCTGAGCGGCAAAGCTGAGTTTGTACTGATTTTCCAGACGGCGGGCGAGATCCTGAAAATACGGCTGGAACGAAACCGGATTGCCTGTCCCATTCCAGTAGCTCCTGCCTCCAGTCGCCTGGCTCACCTCGAGCAGGAGGCTCTGGCCGCCATCGGTTATCTCATTCGGGGAGAGGCCGGCGCCGTTCCGGCCGTTCCAGTAAATCGAGTAGACCACCAGCCCCGAGCGCACCGAATCGTTGATTGCGGCCTGGACGTAAGTGTCGTCCGGATCGAAGCGCTGGTAGTAGGGATCCACGCCGTCCGTCACCAGCACCACTTCGCGCCGTGTCCTGCGCTCCCCGGAAGGCCAGTGTTTGGCCAGGTCGGAGAGGCAGAAGTAGGGGCTGGCGCTCGCGCCTTCGGGCAGATGTAGCCCGCGCAACACCTGCGCGTGGTCTGCCGACAGCGGACCGGCCAGAGCCGCACGCCCATTCTCCATATACCCGATGCCAACCTTCGTATGCGGGGGCAGGCCCTGGACGAATTGCTTGATCTCGTCGAACTGGCGACCGAGATTGCGCGCCGAACTGTCGATCAGCACCACCAGTTCCAGCCCGTCGTCCGCGCCCCGCAACGGCACCCAGCCTGTTACGCTGGACTCTTTCCCATTCACTTTGACGCTGACATCCTGCTGGGAAACGTTCGGAGCCAACTCGGTATGCTTGGCGAAAACCGTCACCACGGCCTGTCCCTGACCCGCATGATTCTCATCCTGCGCAAACGCCGGCGCGGCCGTGAGCAGCGCCACGGTCGCCATCCAAATTGCCATTCCCGTTTTCTTCATACCAATTGCCCCCTTCGAGGTGTTACCACCGCTCACAGCCCAACGCGGCTCACTTCTACTGAGTTAGACGAGCAGCCGATGATACTCGCTCCAGGAACTTGTTGAAATTCGCCGCGTTATCACGGATTTCAACAGGTTCCTGGACTTCGAATGCGCAACCGACCCTCCTTGGATTTCATCTCCGGTCTCGGAGAGCTGCAATCATCCCCACTCATTGGATGGCCTGATTCCAGTCTTGGTTAGGTCGATTTGTTTGAATTGTCCCCGGCGGCTGCCAGCCGGCGCATAGCTAACGGAGCAGGAAAGCGCTCCGGCGAACGCAACTAAGAGATCACCGGGCAGGCTTCAGTTCTTACTGGGCGCTGTTTGTGGAGCCGCGGTTGCCGTAGCGGTAACTGGGTGCAGTGGAATCTCCAGCGTTCCCGCCTGGCTCGTACCCCAGTCGTAGACGCCTGTCTCCAGGTAGACATCCGTATTGGGCAGGTCGATCTCCATGTGTGCCGGAATGCCGGACTTTTGAATTCCGGCGTAGACATCGGGGTCCAGGTTCATGCCCTGTGTGCCCCCCGCCCAGTTCACCGCGTGGCCGTCGCGATCGTAGGCAATCAGGCCCACCTGAATGGTTCCGCGATGCGTGCCTTGCGGGGTGGGCTCGAGCTTCACGTCGGTCCAGCGAATCATGAAGTCCACGTTGTAGCGCGTGGTTGGCCCGGTAAGTTTGGGATTCATCCCCGCCGGTTCGGCATTCGGCCCTGGCTGCGGCGCGGCCGGAGCGACCCGCACTCCGTAGAGAAGCTGCGTGACGCCCGGCAGCCCAAACTTCAGCAGCGGGCGCAGCGGATCGAACTCGGGCTTGGCCTCCGCCCTGGTCGTGTCGTCGGCGTTATAGCCGCGCCGGTAGGCCAGCTTGTATTTGCCTGCGGTCAGCTTGACTTCAATCCGTCGATACTTGCCGTCCATCTTCTGGTTGGTGGGCGAATAGGCCAACGTGTAGTAGTGCGAGCCATCGTCAATGGCGTGCTGCATGGCAGCGTTCAGGTCGTTGGTGTTGTAGAAAGCCTTGCCGCCAGTGTCGTCGGCCAGTTGCTTCATGGCCATGATCTGCATCGCGCGACGGTCGTTCTCCCCGCCAAACCCCGCTATGCCGTTGAGAGCCGCACCGCCGCCGCTTGCGCGGCCTGAGCCGCTTGAGCCCCCACCGTCGGCCTCCATCCAGTGATCGTTCATCATTCCCTCGGCTGCCACCGGGTACACGGCAACCCGGGATCCTGTCATCAGGTCGGCGGTCTTCTTCACCGCGCTTGCGTATACCCGTACTTCGCTCATAGTCTGGCTCTGCGCGCTGCTGGGAAAGATGATGACCGGGAACGAGCTGGCAAACCAGATCAGATTCTTGCGTCCCGGAACGTCAGCCAGATAGCGGGCCAGGTAATTGAGCGCCTCCAGCGTCATCATCGTCCGTGCACCGTACTGAAAGATGGCAAAGTCCCGCTGCGAGTCCGCGATCGCTGCGATTCCAAGTGTCATGTGCCCGTTCATCATAGCCGTAAGGGTCGCAACTTCCTGCTGGTCGTCCGCCCGGTCTGAGCGGGAGCGAAACACGGGTTCCGTCTGCGGGAAGGCGCCGTTCTTCTTGTCGTTCAGCGCCGCCAGCAGCAGCGAGGTGTCCGTAGTGAACCCCTGCACAAAGCGCAGCTTCGAGCCCAGCGTGAAGATCGCCGCCCGCGTACCCGGCCGCATATTTTTAAGGAAGTCCAGGATCTGCTGGTGAACATAGATCTGGTCCTGCTGCTCCGTGTTCAGGCTGTCTAGCAACAGCACGTTCACCGAATCGCTCTCCGGCGCCGGCGGAACATTGGTATACACGTCAGGCGGCATCTTCGGCATCGGGGAAACGGCGCCCGGCGGCAGAGTCTTTGCCGTGTGTTCCTCGAAAAAATCGATGGTCTGCGGCTTGCCGTCTTCCAGCACCCGGAAGTCCTGCTTGCGCAGGGCGGGAACCGGCTCGCCGCTGCCTTTGGTGACAACCACGTCCACCACCACGGCGTTCGCATTGGTCTTGAACGTATAATCCGGCCTCTGCCCGCCGGGAGCCGAATCCGTCTGCGCCGTCAGCGGCGCCACACAACAAGAGAAAACCATTACCGGAACAAAACGGCTGGAAATACGCAGGCGCATGATGACTCCTTGAACCTAATCCGTGAATCCGAAAAAACGCAGTCGTTCCCTTTCATTGGACAAACTGATTCTAATCTTGGTTACGCCGATTTGTTCGATTTGTCCCGTGCCGTGGCGGGCTGATCCGCCACCCGGCCAGCGGCCTGGCCGGAAATGTTCCAGGGAGCTGGTGTGGCTGTTGGCATTGCACGGCGTTTCCCCCTTCAAGCGATGGGCCGGCAGCAAGTGAGGTCTCAATCTCCAGTTCGGCCGTCACACCTGCCCCAGGCTCTGTTCGCCCCCTGCGGGCCATTGTCCCGGGGCTGAGGCTCAGGCGTAAATTGATGCGGCGCCAGTTGCAGAAGTTGACATTTGTCTCGGGCCCATCGTCTAATTTATGGATTATCGTGTCAACCAGTCGCGGGCTAACTTGAAACTCAATCGTCTGGAGGACCCTATGGCTGCTCGCTGGCCTCAACTTCCCTTCCTGTTCATCCTCTGCTGTGCGCTCCCACTTTTTGCCAGTGGTCCCACCGGAACCATCACTGGCACCATCACCGATCCCAGCGGCGCCGTTATCCCCAAGGCGCGGATCATTGTGCACAACGAGGGAACCAACGCGAGCCGGGAGGCAAAGAGCAATAGCGACGGCGATTACACGGTTGCGCTCCTGCCCCCGGGCCGCTACCGCGTGGCTGTTGAGAGCCCGGGATTTCGCCGCAGCGTCATCCACGGCGTGAACCTGGATGTGGACCAGACGGTGCGCGTCGATTTCGCCCTGGTTGTGGGAGCCGTCACCGAGGAAGTGACCGTCACCGACACGCCTCCCATTGTGCAAACCGATACCTCCACCCTGGGACAGGTGCTCGACACTCGACTGGTGCAGAACCTCCCGCTCAACGAGCGCAACTTCCTGACCTTCGCGCTGCTGGTGCCGGGGAGTGAATTGCCGGCGGAAGGCTCCCAGAACTCGACGCAGGGCGGCTCCATCAACGTGAACGGCGCTCGCGACCAGTCCAACAACTTCCTGCTGGATGGAGTGGAGAACAACGATCCCTACCTGAACCAGTATGTCGCTCTTCCTTCCATCGACGCGATCCAGGAATTCAAGGTGCAATCCGGCGATTATTCGGCCGAGTTCGGGCGAGCAGGGGGCGCCCAGGTCAATGTCGTGCTGAAAAGCGGCACCAATGAGTTTCACGGCGGCGTATTCGAGTTCGTCCGCAACCGGGAGATGGACGCCAAGAACTACTTCGACTTCCCCGACTGCACCGCCAGCTCGGCGCCGGGCACATGCGGCACCATTCCGCGCTACGATCGCAACCAGTTCGGTGGAACTCTGGGTGGGCCCATTCGCAAGGACAAGACCTTTTTCTTTCTCTCCGATGAGCAACTCCTTTTGCGCCAGGCAGTGACCAAGGAAGCTACCGTGCCTTCAGTGGGCCAATGGCAGGCGGCCGCGGGCCTGGCGCAGAATCTCTTCGGGTGTCCCCTCAATCCCTCCTGTCAAATCGGCCAGAATGTGGAGAATCTCTACCCGGCCGCCAACGTCGGCTCGGATCTCTCCACCTCGAATACCTACCTTGCCGCTCCGGTCATCCGCAACACGGAGAATATGATATCGGCCAAGGTGGACGACCAGACCAGCAGCGCCGACAGGCTGTCGCTCCATTACTCCCTGGCGGAGGAAAACCTCTTCGATCCCTACGATCCCGTCAACTCATTCACATCGCTTCCCGGTTATGGCAGCTATACGCTGACTCACGGCCAGAACGCCGGAATCAACTGGACCCGCGTCTTTCGCTCCAGCGTGGTCAATGAGTTCCGCCTCGGCTACACTCGCATGCGCGCCACCGTGCTGCAGCAGAGTTATGGCCAGGACATCGAATCGCAATTGGGCTTTCCTGACATCCTGACCAACACGGTGGACCTGGGGGCTCCCAACATCTCCGTGATCAACTTCGACGGCATTGGCGAGCCGGTCAACTACCCTCAGGAGCGCCGCGACAACACCTATCAGCTCTCCGATAATGTGGCCTGGACGGTGGGCCAGAACCAGTTCAAGATCGGGGCTGACTTGCGCCGCGTTCAGATCGGCGACTACCTCGACTTCCTGGCGCGTGGCGAGTGGTTCTTCGAGGGGCAGACGGCGGCCGGCATACTGGGCGCCTCCGGCGACCCCACTCCCTGCAGCACCGCTCCCCCCGATGACCCGCTCACCTGCTCGCTCGCTCAGTTAGTGGCCGCCGTTCCCGACTACGCTATCGCGGTCAGTGGCAGCACCCTCAACGACTTGCACAGCAATGGCGTCAGCGCCTATGTGCAGGACGACATCCACGTCATCCCGCGCTTTTTGATCAACGCCGGCCTGCGCTATGAATACAACAGCCCGCCCGTCGAAGCGCACAACAACTTCAGCGTTCCCGACCTCGTTCCATGTCCCGAACCCTGCGCCCTCGCTCCGCAGTTCAACCTGGCAGGGACCGATGGAATTCCGGCGGCTACTTACTATTCCACCCGCCGGGACATTGCCCCGCGGCTTGGGATCGCCTGGCGGCCCATGAAGTCGGAGCGCTGGGTGGTCCGCGCCGCCTACGGCATCTTCTATGACGACCCCATCTCCAACGTCAACATTCTTCCTCGCATCAATCCGCCCTTCTACTCCATGGCCGCCTATTTCCAAACTCCCAGTTGTCCCGGCATGCTTTGCACCGTTTCGGACATCCTCAGCCAGACCGGTTTGCAATCCGGCGTGGTGCAGGGCAACATGATCGATCCGCACTTCCGCGACGGCTACATGCAGCAGTGGAACGCCGACCTGCAGTATGAGGTGCAGCCCAACTGGATGATCGACCTGGCCTATGTGGGTTCCAAGGGCACCCACCTGGCAAACGTGATCGATCAGAACCAGTCCAACCCCTTGACGGGTCCTCCTTACGGCCAGTTCTCCTCGGTGCTCTACGTCGAATCGGCCTCCGCCAGTTCCTATCACTCCATGCAGTTCCGCTCGGAGAGACGCGTGAGCCACGGGCTGGCCTTCCTGGGCGCCTATACCTGGTCCAAATCCATCGACGACATCTCCTCCATCTTCGGTGGAAGTGTCGGCTCGGGCCTGCCCCAGGACTCGCAGAATCTCCGCGGCGACCGCGGCCCCTCCGACTTCAACGCCACGCAGCGCGTCTCCCTGAGCGTTGTCTATGACCTGCCCTTCAGCCGTCCGAAGACCGATGGCCCGCTCTGGCGTAAAACGCTGCTGGGTGACTGGCAGGCGGGAGGCATTTTTTCGGCGCAGTCAGGTTCGCCCTTTACCGTAGTCTTGCCGGGCGCGCCCGCCGCCTCGGCCGCGGCCTTCGGCAATCCGGAGCGCCCGGACCTTGTCGGCGATCCGAACAAGGCTGGACCCGTGGCCGCAAACCCAACCTGCCAGGCGCCGTCTCAGATCAGGACGGTGCAGAACTGGTATAACCAGTGCGCCTTCGCCGAGCCCGCCATGGAAAACTTCGGACCGGCATATGGCACCGAGGGGCGCAACATCCTCACCGGCCCGCCCTATTCGGACCTCGATTTCTCCCTCTCCAAGAGCTTTACGCTTCGTCCCGAAAGCCAGCACGTGCAGTTTCGCGGCGACTTTTTCAACTTACTGAACCATCCTAACTTCGATGACCCCAATCATCAGTTCGACGTGACTGCCTGCGGGTCGACCGGCACCCTCCTTTGCCCGACCGCAAACTATGGCTCTGTTCTCTCCTCGAATGCCCATCAGGATAAGCCCCCGCGGCAGATTCAGATGAGCTTCAGGTACACCTTCTGAGACCGGATCTGCCGCCATCCTCTTCGGCGACGCGCCGCCAGAGTGGGATATACACCTGCTGCTGGACAACCACAGCGGTTCCACGATTGCTGTACGCCGAAACCGCTGCCCTCCCGCGCCTCGCGCGGCGAGCCGCCTTGTACGACGCAAGAAAGGGCACGTGAATTGTGGAACCGTTCTAAGGACAGGACAGCAGGGGGAAGCGCTCGCGAATCTCGTAGCGGGAGCCGGCGGGCGAGAGCAGACTTTCATAGAGAAGGAATTCCGTGGCGGCGAAGCTGGTAAAGGCTGGCTGATGTCGAATCCTGGTTTGCAGTTCGCGGAGCGACTGGCCGCGGGCTTGGCCCATGCTGCGCGCGAGGGTGATGTGCGGATGGAAGGGACGCGTCTCGGGCACGAAGCCGCAAAGGGCGGTGGCTGCCGTGACACGCTGCTGAAGCGAGAGCAGCTCGGGAGTGAGGCCGACGCCGGCAAAGAAGATTCCGGCGCGGTCGAAGCAGCCCAACGCCTCAAGCCGCACGGGAACCGGCGGGGAACTCAGTTCGCGCAGCCGCGCGACCAGGCAGGAGTATTTCTCCGGGCCGGTATTGCCCAGGAATTGCAGGGTGACGTGCCAGGATTCGGGCGTGGCCCAGCGCAGCCCGCCCTGAGTGGATTTGAGCCGCGCCGAAACTGCCGCAAGCTCGCCGATGACCGCAGCCGCTAAGGGAATGCCGACAAACAGACGCATACGAAGATAGTTTATGACAGGCTACGGGCCCCGATCGGCGATGATCGAGCGGTTCTACAATTCACGCGCCCTTTCTTGCATCGCGCGATGCGGCTCGCCGCGGCAAGCCACTCGGCGGGCTTGGTTTCGGAGTATAGCAACCGGAGAAGCGCTGCTGACAACGATTCAGGCGGCAGGACTATGTTGATATTGCTCGTCGCTCACCTGTTCCATCCAATTGACGGCTTTGCCGTCGAGCTTCTCCTGAATGGCTATATGCGTCATCGCCGTCGCCGGCGCCGCGCCGTGCCAGTGTTTCTCGCCGGGAGCGAACCAGATTACATCTCCCGGCCGGATCTCCTCGATTGCGCCGCCCCAACGTTGCACACGGCCGCAACCGGAGGTGACGATCAGCGTCTGACCGAGCGGATGCGTGTGC
The DNA here is from genome assembly GCA_049509715.1 of Occallatibacter sp. Taxonomy (GTDB): domain Bacteria; phylum Acidobacteriota; class Terriglobia; order Terriglobales; family Acidobacteriaceae; genus Telmatobacter. Next base: position 12,339 of record JBEKZR010000036.1, read on the forward strand.
CAGGCGGTACGGGCGCCGGGCTCGAAGGTGACGCTGGCGCCGGCAACGCGTGCAGGGTCAGGCGCGTCGATCAGCGGGTCGATGCGCACTGTGCCAGTGAAGTACTCTGCAGGACCTTTGCCCGAAGGTACGGAACCGTTTCGCTTGATCTCCATTGCTTGAGCTCTCCTTAGCTGGATGTTACCGTCTAGCGTCCGGTGGTTTTCTCGAGGGCCTCCGGATACCGCGCGCCTTGCACCTCGATCTTTGAGAGGGCGCTTGCGATCTGGTTCAGATCTTCTGCCGTGAGTTCGAGCGCGGCGGCTCCGATGTTCTCTTCCAGGCGATGCAGCTTGGTCGTGCCCGGGATGGGAACGATCCACGGCTTCTGAGCCAGCAGCCAGGCCAGCGCGATCTGAGCGGGCGTCGCCTTCTTCTGCGCGGCGATGCTGCCCAGCAGATCCACCAGCCTCTGGTTCGCAATCCGAGCTTCCGGCGTGAAGCGCGGAATCTTGTTGCGAATATCGGTCGAGTCAAACTTGGTGTTCTCGTCCATCTTTCCGGTCAGGAAGCCCTTGCCGAGCGGGCTATAGGGCACAAAGCCGATGCCAAGCTCCTCCAGTGTCGGAATAATTTCAGCCTCCGGGGCGCGGTACCAGAGCGAGTACTCGCTCTGCAGCGCCGTCAGCGGCTGCACGGCGTGAGCGCGGCGGATGGTCTTGACGCCGGCCTCAGACATTCCGAAGTGCTTGACCTTACCCTCTTGAATCAGATCCTTCACCGCTCCGGCCACGTCTTCGATGGGCACTTCAAGATCGACGCGATGCTGATAAAACAAATCGATAACGTCGACGCGCAGGCGCTTCAACGATGCCTCGGCAACCTGGCGGATGCGCGCCGGGCTGCTGTCCATGCCCTTTGCGCCATGCGTGCCGTCGGGGTTGATGTCGAAGCCGAATTTGGTGGCGATGACCACCTGTCCGCGGAAAGGCTCCAGCGCCTCGCCGACCAGCTCTTCGTTGTTGAAGGGGCCGTAGACCTCGGCCGTGTCAAAGAATGTGACGCCCCGCTCGACGGCCGCGCGCAGCAGCGCGATAGAATCCTTCTTCTCCGGGAAGGGCGCGTAGGAAAAGGTCATTCCCATGCAGCCCAGGCCGAGTGCCGATACTTCCAGATTGCTCTTTCCCAATTTACGCTTTTGCATTGTCTCTCCTTTTGATGATGCGGATTGTGTTGTTACTCGGCCTCGGTTAGCTCGGAGATCTTTCATTTCACACTGTGATAGTCCTTATCGCTGACAGGCTCCAGCCAAATTGTCTTCCCTTTTTGGGTTGGTGTAACCGCGATATAGGCAAAGGTACTTCCCGGTGCTGCGCCGTGCCAATGCTCGACACCCGGAGCGCATTTGATTACATCTCCCTTGTGGACCACGCGGATCGGCTTTCCCCGTTCCTGATAATAGCCGGTGCCTTCGGTGATAAGTAGAACTTGACCGCCTGGATGAATATGCCAGTCCAGCTTTGCACCGGCATCATAGGTAGCTACAGCAATACTGGGGTCGAACGTACTGTCTCCTACATTGAGCTCGTTAAGCCAAATGTTCCCCGTGTGATTCTTAACGGTGGATAATTCACCTTTTGGGAAGATTGGGTCCGCTGTTTGTGCTTGGGACTGAAAGACGAACAAAAGGCTCACCGCGAAGGCGATGAGGTGAAGTTTTGTTCTCATGTGTTTAGCCTCTCCTTTGGTGTTTTCCATTCGGTGCGCGCTGCTAATTCGATATCACTGAACCATTTCAGCAAGTTTCGGTTAGGGTTGCTTGCTCGGCTTCGTCAGCCCGTGCGCCTCCAGCCACCAGTAGAACTCGTCGATCCAATGATCGCTCGTAGTCCCTTGCTTGCGCATGCTCCAGCCATGACCGCCGTGTTCATAGATGTGAAATTCCGGTTTATATCCAGCGGCTTTGAGCGCATCGTAGAAGGCGACGATTTGGGGACCGGCGAGCATATCGTCTTGCGCCATCTCCATGAAGAAGGGCGGCACTCCTTTGGGGATCGGAGGCACGTCTGGGAAAGGCGCGCCGTAAATCGGAGCCGCGTAGTTCGGGCGCGCGCTCACATCCGGCTGGACTGCCGTATACTCCGTGATCATTCCGCCGGCGGAGAATCCCATGAAGACAATGCGATCTGGCGAGAGGCCCCATTCAGCGGCGTGCTCGCGCACCACTTTGATGGCCTGAATGCCGTCGGCGATACCGTACTTTCCGTCCTCCGCAATCAAGGCATGGTTGCCAAGCTGCACTCCAAAGCGCGCGCCGCCGGCTTGTCTTAATTGCGCGTCATTTTCGCCTTCGAGCGGAGCCGTCCGGTACTTTAACACGAATCCCGCAATGCCTCGGGCCGCGAGCCACTCCACGATTTCGTGCGTATCCGTACCGAGGAAGATAAAGCCTCCGCCGGGAGCGATAATGACGGCGGTTCCTGTGGCCTTGGCGGGGTCCGGTAGGCAGGCGGTGAGAGTCGGCGTCGTCACGTTGACGATTGTCTGCATTGGGCCGGAACCAATCGTGGCCTCCATTTGCTTCCACTGCTCGGAGCCAGGCGCGATGCCAGGCCAGAGGTTGATGACCTTGGGCGCGGCCGCGGACGTTGCCGACTGTTCAGGCTTGCTGTTGTTAGTCTCTTGCGCGATGGCTACGGTCAGAAGTGAGGCTGACGTCAAGGAGAATACGACAAGTGATCTCCAACGCTTCCGGCTCATGGAATCCGTTCCGATGATTTTCATAGTGTCCTTTCTTGCTTCCGCGACAAAGAAGTACTCAGAGTCCGGTCATCTTCAATACAGCTTCAGGCAGGCGTGCCCCTTCGAGTTTCAGCCTTGAAGCTCCTTCGTCGATCTGCGTGAGGTCGTCATCGGTCAGCTCGACATTCATCGCGCCGAGGTTTTCTTTGAGTCGGTGCGGCTTGGTGGTTCCGGGGATGGGCACGATCCACGGCTTCTGCGCCAGCAGCCAGGCGAGTGCGATCTGCGCCGGCGTCGCGCCTTTGCGCTCCGCGACGGCCTTGACCAGGTCGACCAGAACCATATTGGCCTTGCGCGCCTCAGGCGAGAAGCGCGGCACCATGTTGCGGAAGTCGGTGGGATCAAACTTCGTCTTCTCGTCGATCTTGCCGGTTAGGAACCCTGCCCCGAGAGGGCTGAACGGCACGAAACCGATACCGAGTTCCTCCAGGGTTGGCAGAAGCTCGGCCTCCGGACCACGCCAGAAGAGCGAGTACTCGCTTTGCACCGCGGTGACCGGCTGTACGGTGTGCGCCCGGCGGATCGTCTGAACGCCGGCCTCGGACATGCCGAAGTGTTTGACCTTACCTTGGGCAATCAACTCCTTAACCGCCCCCGCCACATCCTCAATCGGCACGTCTGGATCGACGCGGTGTTGATAGAAGAGATCGATGGCTTCGGTCCGCAAACGCTTCAGGCTTGCCTCCGCTACAAGCTTGATATGCTCGGGCCGGCTATTCGTTCCACCAGTGCGCGCGCCAGTCTCAAGATCGATGTCGAAGCCGAACTTTGTGGCAATCACCACCTCGTTGCGGATCGGCTGGAGCGCCTCGCCCACCAGCTCTTCATTCACGAACGGCCCATAGGCTTCGGCCGTATCGAAATGGGTCACACCAAGGTCAAAGGCGCTACGGATCAGCTTGATCATCTCGCCTTTGTCGGCAGCCGGGCCATAGGTCGAGCTCATGCTCATGCAGCCCAGGCCAATGGCCGATACTTCAAGATTGCTCTTCCCGAGTTTGCGCTTTTGCATTGCCGAACCTTCCTTTCACCATTCAGAGAGTACTGCGAATCAAGAGCGGAGCGGTATCCTGATCCTTCCTTTTGATTGCCTATTTCTGTCGCATGGTGATTTTATTGTGCAGGCAGCGCCGGTTCAGCAGTACGCTGAAATGGAAGGAGCAAAACGGAGTGCAGAGAGCGGATCAGCATGTTGCAAGCGGAAACTCGCGGGCGGACGTGGTTGCGACGCGGGCCGAACTGGCGCCGTTCCTGGCCTGATCCTCTCCCGCAGAACCGCGCCTTCAGAGTTTTTTTGCACCACCTACGAGCCCGAACTGGTGGTCTTTGCGCAGGGAGAGAAGCGTATCATCGTCGGCGGCACGACGCACCTGTGCGACGGCTCCTCCTTTCTGCTGACCTCGGTCGATCTGCCGGTGGAGAGCCAAATCATCAAGGCCTCCAAGAACGAGCCGTACCTGGCGATGGTCCTCAAGCTGGAGATGCCTGTAGTCCGCGAGATTCTCAGCCAGGATGAGTTCCTCCAGCCGGAGGTCTCATTCGGAGTGCGGGGCATGGCGGTGGGCAAGACCCCTGTGGAATTGCTGAAGGCCTGCTCCCGGTTGCTCGATCTTCTTGACACACCCAAGGATATTCCATTTCTCGGCAGCCTGATGCAGCGGGAGATTCTCTACCGGCTGCTGCGCTCGCCGCTAGGCAGACATCTGCGCTCGATCGCCACGCTGGGCGAGCAGAGCAACCGGACGGCCAAGGCCGTCGGCTGGCTCAGGTCAAATTTCGACAAGCCCTTGCGCGTGCAGGAGCTGGCCTCCGCCGCGCAGATGGGTGTCTCCACATTGCACCATCATTTCCGCTCCCTGACCGCAATGAGTCCGCTGCAATATCAGAAGCGGTTGCGCCTGCACGCAGCGCGCGCGCGCATGATGACTTCAGGGCTGGACGCCGCCAGCGCCGCCTTCGAGGTCGGCTATGAAAGCGCCAGCCAGTTCAACCGCGAGTACAGCCGTCTCTTCGGCCAGCCGCCGATGCGCGACATCAAGACGCGCCGGTTCGCCGGCGTCGCAAGCGAGAGCGATTCACTGTAAGCTTTGTTTTCGCTGCTAGGTTGCATCAACGGTTCAGTGACGATGCGTACCGGGAAGCCGGGATTCCAAGTGGCGCAATGCTACGCCGCAGGTTTCTGACCTCTGATCCCTGACCTTGACTCTTGTTCCCTGTTCCTAATCCCAGCCAACAAAGCGCCCCCGGCTGGTCGGCCGGGGGCGCTTGTGTTTGCAAGATTCCCAGGTCCCAAAAACGGGACCTGGGGCACCCAGATGTTGAGGCGGGCTGAGGCCTTAGTTGCTGAACAGCAGCACGCCGGCGGCTTTTTCGTCGGTTACGGTTTCGTCGGCGCTAACCGGGC
>JBEKZR010000360.1:0-3845 GCA_049509715.1 Occallatibacter sp.
ACCAGCACAACATTGGAGATATCGATGGGCGATTCCTGCTCGGCAATGCCGCCCTTGGTCCGCTGGCCCTGCTTGCTCGAAACCGTCTTCTTGACCACGCGCACATGCTCCACCAGCACGGTTCCCTTGTCGGGGAAGACGCGCAGCACGCGGCCCGTCTTGTTCCGGTCAGCGCCCGTGAGGACCTTGACCGTATCGTTGCGATGAATACTCAAACTCGCCATCTCTTCTCCATACAGTGGACAGTGGTCAGTAAACAGTGGTCAGCTTTCTTTGACTGTTCCCTGTTCCCTGTTCCCTGCCTCTAAACCACTTCCGGCGCCAGTGAAACGATCTTCAAAAACTTCTTTTCGCGCAGTTCGCGGGCCACCGGCCCGAAGACGCGCGTGCCCACCGGCTCGTGCGCGTCATCGATCACCACGGCCGCGTTTTCATCGAAGCGAATATAGGTTCCGTCGCGCCGGCGATGCTCCTTGCGGGTGCGGACGATGACCGCCTTCACCACCTTGCCCTTCTTGATGGTGCCGTCCGGCGAGGCTTCCTTCACCGCGGCGGTCACAACGTCGCCCAGACCGGCCTTCTTGCCCAGCCCGCCGCCCAGCGGCAAAATCACTTGCAGCTTGCGCGCGCCGGAGTTGTCGGCCACCGCGAGCATGGTTCTCATTTGCACAGCCATGGGTTCTTCTCCTTGCCAGCTTCCAGCTGCCAGCTCTTAGCTTCCCAATCTTCCAACGCGTCCCGGCTGGCCCGCAAAACAGTTAGAAGTTAGAGGCTAAAAGCCAGAGGCTCACTAACTCGCTCGCGTTACTCGATGCCCGGGATCGCCGCGTCCTCAATCTGGCCCAGCGAGGAACGCCGCACGATCTCTTCCAGAGACCACCGCTTCAGCTTGCTCAGCGGCCGGGTCTCGCGGATGCGCACCACATCGCCCAGCCGCGCTGAGCTTTGCTCGTCGTGGGCATAAAACTTCTTGGTGCTGCGCACGATCCGCTTGTACTTGGGATGAGCCTTGCGCATCTCCACCGCGACCACGATGGTCTTCTGCATCTTGGTCGAAACCACCTGCCCAACCTTCTCGTTACGCCGCGCGCCAACTGCCGCCGACGCCTGCGCCGCATCTAAAGTCGTCTTCATTTAGCGGACTCCCTTCTTGCTCTCCGCGGCCGTTGAAGCGTCAGCGTCGGAATCTTTGGCCGCGCCGCGGATGCCCAGCGCGCGCTCGCGGGCCACGGTCTTGATTTGGGCGATCTCCTTGCGCAACTGTTGCAGCTTCCTCACTCCCTCGTTCGGCTGCAGCGAGACCTGAAAGCGAATCCGGAAGAGTTGCTCGGAGGCGGTCTTCTCCTGGTGCGCCAATTCTTCATCGCTCAAATTGCGAATCTTCTCGAGTTCCATCGTTTCCTAGCTCCTAGCAGCTAGAAGCTGCTTTTCTACTTGGCCGCTGCCACGATCGTTTCCGCGCCCGGCCGCATCACGAACTTGGTTCTGAGCGGCAGCTTGTTCGACGCCAGTCGCATGGCCTCCTGCGCGGTCGCCGTATCCACGCCTTCCATCTCGAAGAGGATCTTGCCCGGCCGCACCACCGCAACCCAGTGGTCCAGCGCGCCCTTGCCCGAGCCCATGCGGACTTCGGCCGGCTTCTTGGTAATCGGCTTATCCGGAAACAGGCGCAACCATATCTTGCCGCCGCGCTTGATGAAGCGAGTCATGGCGATACGGCTGGCCTCGATCTGCCGGTCGGTGATGTAACCGCACTCCAGCACCTTCAACCCGTACTCTCCAAAGGACAAAGACGACCCGCGCCAAGCCTTGCCCCTCCTCTTGCCCTTCTGCTGCTTGCGGAACTTCACCTTCTTTGGCATCAACATAGCGAAAACCCTCAAAAACAGCTACTAACCTTTAGCTTCTAGCTGCTAGCTCCCAAATCATTCACCGCAACCCGACTTCGCAACCAACCAGCTAGAAGCTAGAGGCTAGAAGCTAAAAGCTGCACTTAAAACACGCTCGTCCCCACCGGCGGCGCCTGACGGCGCTTCTGCTCGTAGATGTCGCCGCGATAGATCCAGGTCTTCACACCGATCACGCCGTAGGTTGTATTCGCCTCGGTAAAACCGTAGTCGATATCGGCGCGCAGCGTGTGCAAGGGCAACCGTCCCTGCAAATACCACTCCGAACGGGCAATTTCGTTGCCGTTCAACCGTCCGGAGACCCGCACCTTGATCCCCTTGCAGCCGAAGCGCAGCGCCGAGTCCACGCTTTTTCTCATGGCCCGGCGAAAGCTGACCCTCTTCTCCAGTTGCAGTGCGATATTCTCCGAAACCAGCTGTGCGTCCAGCTCTGGCTTGTTCACCTCGATGATGTCGATAAACACGTCGCGGCTGGTGCGCTTGCCCAGCTCGATCTTGAGCTTCTCGATCTCCGCGCCCTTGCGGCCGATCACGATGCCCGGCCGCGCGGTGCGGATCAGGAAGCGCAGCTTGTTGCCCGGCCGCTCGATCTCCACCGAGCTGACCCCGGCGGCCTTCAGCTTTTCGCGCAGCTCAGCCTTGAGCTTCACGTCCTCGACCAGGAGCTTGTCATAGTCGCGCTCTGAGAACCAGCGCGAACGCCACGGCTTGTTCACTCCCAGCCGGAATCCGTAAGGATGGACTTTCTGTCCCATGTTCTTCCTCTCAAAATCCCCTAGGCCTTCTTGCTGGCCTTTTTCCCCGTTGTTGCTCCCGCAGCCTTCTTGGCCCCCGGCTTCGATTCCTCGACCTTCGCCTTGGTCGCCTTCTTGGCCGCTGTCTTCGGCTCTTCGTTCTTCGTCTTGCTTGCCTTGGCCGCCGCCTTCGGCTCTTCATTCTTCGTCTTGCTTGCCTTGGCCGCAGCCTTCGGCTCCTCGATCTTCGTCTTGCTTGCCTTGGCCGCAGCCTTTGGCTCCTCGATCTTGGTCTTGGTTGCCTGGGGCGCCGCTTTTGGCTCCTCGATCTTGGTCTTGGTTGCCTGGGGCGCCGCTTTTGGCTCCTCGATCTTGGTCGCCAAACCCTCGGCTGCCTCGCGCTCGGCCACTGAAAGCACAATGTGCGTCAGCCTACGCTGGTAGCGGTAGGCCCGTCCCATCGGCGCGGGCCGGATGCGCTTCATGCGCGGTCCGTCGTTGGCCAGAGCCAGCTTGACGTAGAGGTTGTCCACGTCCAGATCCAGGCCCTGCTCGCCGGAAACGTATTTGGCGTTGTCCACCGCCGAGGTCAACAGCTTGTAGATCACCGGAGCGATGCGCTTCTTGGTGAAGGCCGCCGTCTCCAGCGCCTCCTGAACCCCCCGGCCCTTGATCAGGTCGAGCACCAGACGCGCCTTTTGCGGCGACACGCGCTGGAACCTGGCTTCGGCCCGGAATTCCTTTGTCTCGACTGCCATCGGTCTCTTCCTCAAATCAGCTACTAGCTTCTAGCCACTAGCTATCAGCTCATCCTGCGTCCAACTCAGCTCCATGCACTCAACCAGCTAGGAGCAAGCAGCTAGAAGCTGCTTTTCGCCTACCGCGGCTTGGCCGCGGTCTCGGCTGCGGCTGCCTTGCTGCCCCCGGTGTGCCCCTTGAAGATGCGCGTGGGCGCGAACTCGCCCAGCTTGTGTCCCACCATGTTCTCGGTCACGTATACCGGAACGAACTTCTTGCCGTTATGGACCGCAATGGTGTGGCCCACGAACTCGGGAAAGATCGTCGAGCGCCGCGACCAGGTCTTGACCACCTTCTTGTCGTTGGCCTGGTTGAGCACCCCGATCTTCACGGTCAGATGCGCATCCACGAACGGGCCCTTCTTTGTCGAACGTGCCATAAATCTCAGCTCCTAGCTTCTAGCTCT